>JBASAE010000394.1:0-6083 GCA_049654285.1 Microbacterium sp. | reverse complement strand
GTCCAGGTCGGACGACCGCGACCCGTCCGGCTGGACCTCGGTCGTGAGCTCCAGGTCCAGGTCGAGCTCCGAACGCGCGGCGCGTGCGGCGTCCTCGGTGGCGAGCGCGGCGTTCTCCACGCCCAGCTCGCCGGACGGCTCGTACATGTCGGCGTAGCCGGTCGCCCTGGCGAGCGGGGCGAAGGCGAGGCACAGCAGCATGCCGAGGACGATCCCGACCAGTGGTGCGTACTGGTAGACGCCGGCGATCGCGGGGATGAACTGGCTGAGGATGATGAACCCCGTGGCGAGCAGCAGCGCGCCGATGTTCCACCAGTTGTACGGGCGGTAGACCGAGCCGTGCGTGTAGAGCGCGTCGATGTCGACCCGCTGGCGGCGCAGGAGATAGTAGTCCGCGAGCAGGATGCCCGTCGCCGGTCCGGCGATGGCGCCGATGTTGTTCATGATGGCGGCGAACGCAGGGGTGTCCATGATCAACCAGGGGAGGTAGAGGAAGGCCAGGATGATCGAGAAGACGCCGGCCCGCTTGAACGTGAAGATCTTCGGAAGCGCGTTCGTGAAGTCGTAGGAGGGTGACACGAGGTTCGCCGCGATGTTGGTGGCCATGGTCGCGATCGCGATGATGAGCGCTCCGACGAAGCTCATGAACGGGTTGCCGATCTCGGCGAGGATGTCCGAGGGGTTCCAGAGCACCTTGCCCGTGGCGACCTGCGTGCCCGAGACGATGACGGCGCTCATGCCGTAGAACACGACCGATCCGATGGGGAGGCCGATCACGGTTCCGAGGAACTGCTTCCGGTTCGACTTGGCGAAACGCGTCAGGTCGGGGTAGTTGAGCACCATGGTCGCCCAGGAGCCCGAGATGAAGAGCGCCACACCGGGGAGCAGGCCCATCAGGAGGAACGATCCGGTGCTGTCGAAGGAGGACGGCCCGGTGAAGATCGGTCCCAGGCCGCCTGCCGCGTTGATCGCCCAGATGAACGGCGGGACCAGTGCGAGGAACACCAGCGGCCCGGACCACTGCTGCAGGCGCCGGACGGTGTCCATCCCGTTGCGCAACGCGAAGAAGCTCGCGCCCCAGAACAGGATCATCGAGATGAAGAGGTTCGCCGGAGCGCCCAGGATGTACGGGTCCGCGAAGTCCTTCCAGGCGGGGACGGCGGTGCTGATCATGAGGTTCACGGCGGTCGAGCCGAGGTAGGACTGTACGCCGAACCAGCCGACCGCGATCAGCCCGCGGAGGATGGCGGGGAGGTTGGCCCCCTTCTGGCCGAAGGCGGTGCGTGCCCAGACGGCGAACGGCAGGCCGTGCTTGGCACCGACCCGCCCGGTGAGGGACATCAGCAGGGTCTGTACGACGGCGCCGACCAGCACGACCGTCAGCGCCTGCGCGGCGGACATGCCGAGGGCGATGAAGGTGCCCAGGAAGGCGAAGGCGAAGGCGCTGCTGACCATTCCGAGCCAGAGCGCGGTGTAGCTCCAGGTCGACCAGGTGCGCTTGGCCACGGGGGTGGGCGCGAGGTCCTCGTTGTAGAGCGAGGGCGCGTAGCTCGCCTGTGCGGCGCTGGTCGCGTGGGGGATGCCTGTGTTCATCGGTACTTCCTTGTCCTTCCTCAGGCGGTGAGGCGAGACTCCGTCGCGGAGGCTCTCGTGGGGACGACGATAGCGTATTGTCTGTTGACATACAACTGGCGATTTGAGATCGTTTAGTGACCATGGGGGGACCGGCCGGGTGCCTCGGTTCCTGCCCCGACGGCGTCAGGAGGAGACGGATATGAATGCGCAGCGCGTGATGTTCGCTGGAGCCCGGGTCGTCGACGGCGATCACGACGAGATCGGCGATGTGCTGGTCGCCGACGGCAGGATCGTCCGCACCGGGCGCGACCTCGAAGCGGGTGTCGCCGCGAACGAACCCGACGTGCGCATCGTCGACGCACGCGGCCGACTGCTGGTGCCCGGGTTCATCGACATGCATGCGCACTCCGGTATCACGCTGTTCGGTGAGCCCGAGCTCACCGCGAAGATCTCCTCCGGGTACACGACCGACCTGATCTGTCCCGATGGTCTGGGGGCCGCGCCGGTGCGCCCCGCCGCAGTCGCCGACCGGCGGCAGTATCTCGCCGCGCTGGAGACCGGTGAGGCGCCGTGGGACTGGGAGAGCTTCGGGGACTACCTGCGGGCGATCGGCCAAGCCGGCCCCGCCGTCAACATCGCTGCGTGCGTCCCGCATTCCGCGGTCCGCGACTATGTCATGGGCGGAGCCGCGCGCGCCGCGGACGCCCGTGAGGTGCGCGAGATCGCCGCGCTGGCGGCGGAGTGCCTCGACCAGGGCGGGCATGCCATCTCCTTCGGCCTGATCTACGCACCGGGGCTGTACGCCGAACGCGACGAGCTCATGGCGCTCGGCGAGGTGGCCGCCGGGTACGGCGTCCCCCTCGTCCCGCACATCCGCAACGAGGCGGACATGGTCCTCGACTCGGTGCGGGAGTTCGTCGACATCAGCCGCCGCACCGGTGCGAGGGTGCATCTCTCGCACCTCAAGATCATCGGTAACGCTCACCTGCTGGAGGACCTGCACGACCTCATCCAGCGTTCGGGCGACGACGTCGATCTCACCTTCGACCAGTATCCCTACGGCGCCGGGAGCACCCTGCTGAGCGCGCTCCTGCCGAAGCACTTCTTCGAGGGCGGGGCGCCGAAGATGATGGCGCGGCTGAGCGATCCTCACGAGCGGCGGAGGATGGCCCGCGAGATGCGCGACGGACTGCCCGGCTGGGAGAACATCTACGGGAACGTCGGGCCGGAGAACATCGACATCACGCAGACCTCGCCGGTGCATGCCGACCTGGTCGGGATGACGGTCGCCGCGATCTCCGAGCATCGCGGGACCTCGCCCGAGGACACGATCTTCGACCTGCTGCTCGACTGCCGCCTCAACGTGGGGATGATCGACCACTACTCCGCGGAATCCGTCGTCCGCTCGATCTTCTCCATCCCGCGGGGCATGGTCGGCACGGACGGCGTCTTCAACGAGCATCCGCATCCCCGGCTGTACGGCACGTCCGCCCGGGTGCTCGGCAGGTACAGCCTGCGGGAGAACCTCGTCTCCACCCAGGAGGCCGTCGCACGGCTGTCCACCCGGCCCGCCGACTGTCTCGGCCTGAGCGACCGGGGACGCATCGCCGAGGGGAAGCGCGCCGACCTGGTGCTGATCGACCCCGAGGCGTTCATCGACAGTGCGACGTACGCCTCGCCGACGACGGCGCCCGAGGGGATCGACCTCGTCATGGTCAACGGCACGGTCGCCCTGGGCGAAGGCGCGGATGGCACGCACTCCGGCCAGGTGCTGGATCGTGCCGTCGCCGCGCACTGATCTCCGCATGCCGGGACGGCGACGTCGCCGGAACGAATCCACCCACACCACGAAGGACACAGCATGAGCCATGTGATCGAGAACCCCGCCGCCGACCTGCGAAGCCTGGGCGTCGCACACGACCCGCAGGCGGTGCTGGCCTATCACCGCACGCTCCCCGAGTATCGGCGCACGCCGCTGGTCCGTGCCGACGCCCTGGCCGCGCGTCTCGGTGTGCGCACGGTGTGGGTCAAGAACGAGGCCTCGCGACTCGGCCTGCCGGCCTTCAAGATCCTCGGGGCATCGTGGGCGACGGCCCGTGCGATCAGCACGCGTCTGGGCGTGGACCTCGCCGGGCTGACGCTCGACGGGCTCACCGACGCCGTGCAGCGCGACGATCGGCTGAAGCGCCTCGTCGCGGCCACGGACGGCAACCACGGTCGTGCGGTCGCCCGCATGGCGAAGCTGCTCGGGCTGGAGAGCCTCATCTTCGTGCCGGAAGGCACGGTGGCCTCGCGCATCGAGGCGATCGAGTCGGAGGGCGCGACGGTGATCGTCCATCCCGACAACTACGACTCCGCCGTGCGCAAGGCTGCCGAGGAGGAGTCCGACGACACCATGGTGATCGCCGACACCGCATGGGAGGGGTACACCGACATCCCGCGCTGGGTGGTCGACGGATACTCGACCATCACGCAGGAGGTGCGCGAGGAGTTGTCCGCTGCCGGCGAGCCGCTGCCGGACGTGATCGCCGTGCAGATGGGCGTCGGCGCGTTCGCCGCGAGCGTGGTGGAGAACTTCGCCGACCTCGCTCCCCGGGTCATCGGGGTCGAGCCCGAGAAGGTGGCCTGCATCGCGCAGAGCATCGAGGCCGGGCACATCGTGCCGATCGAGGGTCAGCTGGACTCGATCATGGCCGGGTTGAACTGTGGAGAGCCCTCCCCGATCGCGTGGCCGGCCCTGCAGAAGGGGCTCGCCGAAGTCGTGCTGGTCTCGGATGCGGATGCCGAGGAGGCGATGCGCGCCCTCGCGGCCGAGGGCGTGGTCGCCGGCGAGAGCGGTGCGGCCGGCTTGGCCGGCCTGCTGGTCGCGGCGGACAGCCTCGGCCCCGATGACGTCGTGCTGGTCGTGAACACCGAGGGCGCCACCGACCCGCTCACCTACGAGCGGATCATCGGAGCGGCGCCCGCGGCCGGCTGATCTGGCCTCACTCCCGGGAGGCGATCCCGGGAGTGAGAGCGACGAACGGGGAGGCGGAGCCGGCCGGGCGTCAGGCCGTCGCGGCACGCAGTGCGATCTCGATCATGTCGCCGAACGTCCGCTCGCGCTCCTGCGCGGTGGTCTCCTCGTGCGTGACCAGATGATCGGAGACCGTGCAGATGCTCAGAGCCCGGCGCTGCCGGTAGGCGGCGAGCGTGTAGAGGGCGCTGGTCTCCATCTCCACGCCGAGCGCGCCGTGCGCGACGAACGGCTCGTTCAGCTCGGGTCGGGTGCTGTAGAACTGGTCGCTGGAGAACAGCAGGCCGACGTGCACGGCGTTCGGGAGCTCCCTCTGCTCGGCGGCCTCGACGGCCGCGCGCAGCAGGCCGAAGTCGGCCACCGGGGCGTAGTCGAGCCCGTGGAACCGCACGCGGTTGATGCTCGAGTCGGTGCAGGCGCCGCTGGCGATGATGATGTCGCGCATCCCGACCCGCTCGGTCAACCCGCCGCACGAGCCCACCCGCACGATCGTCTGCACGTCGTACTCGTCGAACAGCTCGTTGGCGTAGATGGACATCGACGGCTGTCCCATGCCCGAGCCTTGCGCCGAGACGCGGTGTCCTTCCCAGGTGCCGGTGAACCCGAGCATCCCGCGCACGTCGCTGTACAGCACCGCGTCGTCGAGGAAGGTCTCGGCGATCCACTTCGCCCGCAGCGGGTCTCCGGGGAACAGGACGATGGGGGCGATCTCACCCGGCGCGGCGGCGATGTGCGTGCTCATGGGACTCAGGGTAGCGGGCGGTTCGGGGCGCGGATGTCGATCGGAACGGCGGCGGATGTCGGCGGGGAGTGCTTCGATGGGAGCATGGATGCCGAGAGCGCGCTGCGCGAGCAGACCCGTGCGCTGCGCGAGCAGAACCGTGCGCTCTGGGCGACCGCGGTGTGCTTCCTGGTCGGTGCCGCGCTCGGTGCGGTGCTGCTCCACGGGGCAGCGCGTCCTCTCGCCGGGCCGGGCTCGATCATGGTCCCCGCCGCGATCGTCGCCGGTGCGGTCGCGGCGATCGCCTTCGTCGTCTCGACCCTGGTGCACCGGCGCGGCGAGACCGCCGGGATGCCGCGCTGGCAGCGCGTCGTGTCGGACGTCTCCCAGGCCGCGGTGACGATCGCGTTCGGCGGCGTGACCGGCCTGGGCGTGCTGCTGGCCGCCGAGGTGTTCGCCACCGGCCTGCAGGACATCTCGCTCGGACCGCTCGTCGGCGGGATCTTCACCGGGATCGCCGCCGCGCTCGGCGGCCGGCTCGCCTTCGCGGCCGGAGTCGACCTGCGCACCACGGACCTCGCGGCGCTGTTGTTCGGATTCCTCCTCATCGGCACTCTGTTCGCCATGATCACCGCCGCCGACCCGCTGTGGTGGCAGAAGAACTTCTCGCAGCTCGGCAGCGGCGCCGGCGCCTGGGCGTTCAACGGCACCCTCATGGTCGCGGGGCTGCTCGTCGCGACGATCGGCTCCTACATCGGCCGCGATCTGCAC
>JBASAE010000393.1:0-2137 GCA_049654285.1 Microbacterium sp. | reverse complement strand
ACCTCGCCGCGACCCGCTCCGGTGATCCGCCAGTACACGTGCCCGTGCTCGTCGACGTCCCCCTTCTGCACCAGGCCGTCGCGCTCCAGACGCTCCAGCGTGTTGTAGATCTGGCCGACGTTCAGCGGCCAGGTCGACCCGGTACGGCGATCGAACTCGGCGCGCAGCTGATAGCCGTAGCACGGCCCCTGATCGAGGATGGCCAGCAGACTCTGGCGGACCGACATGTCTTCTCCCCACGCTGCCGACTCCCGACAATGCATTTCTGAGTATATGCATTTCTGGGGCGACGAACGCGCGAGACCGAGCGGAGCGCCGCGCTCCTCGCAGGCGATCCGCAGGTCACGGCCCGGTAACATGGCACAGTATGCTCGGCGCGGCGCAGCCGTCCGGCATCCACACGACTCCATCCACTCAAGGAGATGACATCCGTGGCGAATCCTCTGGAGAAGCTGCTCCGCGCCGGTGAAGGGCGCATCCTCCGCCGCCTCAAGCAGGTCGCGGGCGCCGTGAACGCGCTGGAAGAGGACTTCGAGAAGCTCAGCGACGAGGAACTGCGCGGCGAGACCGTCGAGCTGCGCTCCCGGTACGAGGCCGGTGAGACGCTCGACAAGCTCATGCCCGAGGCCTTCGCCGCCGTGCGGGAGGCGGCCCGGCGCACCTTGGGCATGCGCGCCTACGACGTGCAGATCATGGGCGGCGCGGCACTGCACCTGGGCAACATCGCCGAGATGAAGACCGGTGAGGGCAAGACGCTCACCGCGGTCTTCGCGATGTATCTCAACGCGATCGCCGGCAAGGGCGCGCACCTGGTCACCGTGAACGACTTCCTCGCGTCCTACCAGGCCGAGCTGATGGGGCGTGTGTACCGTGCCCTGGGCATGACCACCGGGGTCATCGTCGCGGGCCAGACGCCCGAGGTGCGCCGTCAGCAGTACGCCGCCGACATCACCTACGGCACCAACAACGAGTTCGGCTTCGACTACCTGCGCGACAACATGGCGTGGCGTCAGGAGGACCTCGTCCAGCGCGAGCACTTCTTCGTGATCGTCGACGAGGTCGACTCGATCCTCATCGACGAGGCCCGTACGCCGCTGATCATCTCGGGCCCGTCCTCCGGCGAGGCGAACCGCTGGTTCACCGAGTTCGCGAAGATCGCGCGCACCCTCGAGGCCGAGGTCGACTACGAGGTCGACGAGAAGAAGCGCACCGTCGGCGTGCTGGAGCCCGGGATCGAGAAGGTCGAGGACTACCTCGGCATCGACAACCTGTACGAGTCCGCGAACACTCCGTTGATCTCGTTCCTGAACAACTCGATCAAGGCCCTCGCGCTGTTCAAGAAGGACACCGACTACGTCGTCATGAACGACGAGGTCATGATCGTCGACGAGCACACCGGCCGGATCCTGGTCGGGCGCCGCTACAACGAGGGCATCCACCAGGCCATCGAGGCCAAGGAGGGCGTCCCGGTCAAGGCGGAGAACCAGACGCTCGCCACGGTCACGCTGCAGAACTACTTCCGGATGTACGACAAGATCGCCGGGATGACCGGAACCGCCGAGACCGAGGCGGCGGAGTTCATGTCGACCTACAAGCTCGGCGTCGTCCCGATCCCGACGAACAAGCCGCTGATCCGCAAGGACCAGCCGGACCTCGTCTACAAGAACGAACAGGCCAAGTTCGCCCAGGTCGTGGAGGACATCGCCGCCCGGCATGAGAAGGGCCAGCCGGTGCTGGTCGGGACGGTCAGCGTGGAGAAGAGCGAGTACCTCTCTCGCCTGCTCGCCAAGAAGGGCGTCAAGCACGAGGTGCTGAACGCCAAGAACCATGCCCGCGAGGCCGAGATCGTCGCGCTGGCCGGCCGGCTGGGCGCCGTGACCGTGGCCACCAACATGGCCGGCCGCGGAACCGACATCATGCTCGGCGGCAACGCCGAGTTCCTCGCGGTTCAGGAGCTGAAGGCGAAGGGCCTTGATCCCGAGGAGACCCCGGAGGAGTACGAGGCCGCCTGGGACGAGACCTATGAGGCCATGAAGACCAAGGTCGCCGAGGACGGGGTGAAGGTCATCGAGGCCGGCGGGCTCTACGTGCTCGGCACCGAGCGTCACGAGTCGCGCCGCATCGACAACCAGCTGCG
>JBASAE010000392.1:0-6144 GCA_049654285.1 Microbacterium sp. | reverse complement strand
GCATCTCGGGCGTGACGTCCGCGGTGGGGGCGGCGAGGCGTGCGAACTCGAGCTGCGATCCGTCGAGCGGATGCATGACCTCGACGCTGACCGATCGCAGGGTCACGTCGGCGAGCAGCTCCCGGGCGCGGACGGAGGCGAGGTCGTACTCCTTCATGTATCCGACGCGCACCCGGTCCCGCAGGTCGACGCCCGCCTCGGCGGCGTACGCCTCGAGGGCTTCGAGCTCGGCGAGCGAGTACGCGAGCGGCTTCTCGGCGAGCACGCGCAGACCGGCCTGCACCAGGCGCCGGGTGTCGCCTGCGTGGGAACCCGTGGTGGCGAGGATCGCGAAGTCGACCGCGAGCCCGCCGCTCTCGATCGCCCGGCAGAACTCCTCGACGGAGGCGAAGCATCCCGCCGAGGGCACTCCGTGGCGAGCGGCCATGTCGGCGGTGCGCTCGCCCGACAGGTCGACCAGCGCGACGGTCTCGAAACGGTGCGCGTTGCGCTGCAGCAGTGGAAGGTGCACGCTCTGGCTGATGGCGCCGAGACCGACGACGGCGACGCGGACCCGGGTCATGCGAACCACCTCCGCAGGCGCTCGCGGTTGGCCTTCTGTTCCTGCTTGGCCCGCTCGACGTCCTCGGTCGAACGCGGCACGACGTCCTGCTCGACGATCAGCCAGCCCGAGTAGCCCGAGTCGACGATCTCCTGCACCAGGTCGTCCATGGCGAGGTCGCCCTCGCCGAGCGGCACGAACACGCGCTTCTCCCAGACGCTGCGCATCGGGTCGTCGTCGCCCATCGCCTCGGCGAGCACGCTGGTGCGGGCGTCCTTGAGGTGCAGGTGGTTGATCCGGTCCCGCCAGCGGCGGAAGTCGGGGAGCGGGTCGCCGCCGCCGATGAGCAGATGACCGGAGTCGAAGGTGAGCCCGACGTCGGTCGCGGCCAGCAGCGCGTCGACCTCTTCCGGGGTCTCGATGTACGTGCAGGCGTGGTGGTGGAACGTCGGCTCCAGCCCTCGGGCGCGCACGCGCTCGGCCGCGACGCCGACCCGTTCGGCGAACCGCTCCCACCGGTCGCCGTCGAGCATCAGCTCGGGGGCGCCGCCCGGACGTGCCCGCCGAGCGTCGTCACCGGTGTCGGCGAGCGTGGGCAGGGGCGCGAGCGTCTGCCCGGCGTCCGCCGCCGTCACGAAGACGTCGAGGATCGCGTCGAGGTCGCCCAGCGCCCGGTCGAAGTCGCCCTGCTCACCCGAGAACGGGAGGTCGACCCACCCCCCGGCGAGCTCGAGGCGATGACGGCGGAGCCTGTCGACCAGCTCCGGCCCGGTTCCGAGCAGGCCCACGGGTCCCAGATCGATACCCTGGTAGCCGGAATCCCCGATCCATCCCGCCAGTTCCTCACCCTCGGGAAGCCGCACAAGATCGGGCCGGGCGAGTTCGAAGACACCGTAGCTCACCGGTGCGTTCGCGATCTGGATCACGCCGTGTTCCTTCCTCATCAAAGTCACAATGAGACCAGTATCTCATGTTCTTACATTTTTACAACAGCGGTCATGCGTCCGCATCGACTTGGGACTGCACCGAGACGACTCCCTTGATCTCCCCGATCGCCTCGACGAGATCATCCGAGGGCGGCCGGGAGACCGCGTGGAAGAGCAGGCTGGCCTCGACCCGCGGAGCCTTGCCCGGGCGCTCGATCCGCTGGGTCCCGGCCAACGCCACCTGATAGCCCATCGCCGTCGACAGCTCCAGGATGTTCCGCAGGGTGCCGCGGCCGTCCTTGTACTGCACGGACAGGCTGCGGTCGCGGGCGACCGTCGGGATCCGCTTCGTCACCCGGCTGAGCGGGCCGACGATGAGCAGATACAGCGCCGTCGCCCCGGCCGCCTGCAGGAACATGTCCGCGCCGCAGGCCATCCCGACCGCGGCGGTGAGCCAGATCGACGCCGCGGTCGTGAGCCCGCTGACCGCGTTGCGCCGCACGAAGATCACCCCGGCTCCGAGGAACCCGATCCCGGACACGATCTGCGCCGCGATCCGCGAGGGGTCCAGCTGCACGTCCGCTCCGATCACGTTGCCGAACCCATAGGCCGACACCAGGGTGAACAGCGCCGAGCCGACCCCGACCAGCGCATGCGTGCGCACTCCGGCGCTCTTCATGCTCCGCTGGCGCTCGATGCCGATCAGGGTCGACAGCACGAACGAGGCCGCCAGCAGCAGCAGCTGCTGAAGCAGGGTCGGGGGGAAGAGATTGACGAGCATCTAGGAGAGTCCGCCTCCTCGTGCGATGCGGATGGACTCCGACCAGACCGCGTGCAGGGCGTCGGCGGCGCCGGGGGCGGCGACCATCACCCCGCCGGCCCGGGGGAACAGCGAGTCCTCGCCCGTCTCGTCGCGCACCACCGCGCCGGCCTCGGAGGCGATCAGCACGGCCGCGAGATGATCCACCGGGCCGAAGGCGCCCGTCACGGCGCCCACGCCCCGCCCCGCGGCGACGCCGACCAGGGTCATCGTCCCCGATCCCATGATCCGCATCGTGCAGTAGCGGTCGCCGAGGGCCTGGAGCATCGGCAGCATCCCCGGCCAGGCGTACTGGTTGGCGAGCTCGGTGCTCACGATGCGGCCGCGGAGCGGATCCTCCTCCGACCACACCGGCGCGATCCGCAGCCTCTCGCCGTTGAGCCAGGCGCCCTGGCCGGCCTCGGCCACGAAGAGGTCCTCGCGCCAGGGGTCGGCGACGACGCCCACCACCGGCCGGTCGTCGATCACGAGGGCGAGCGAGAACGCCGTCCACGGCACGCGATTGGCGAAGTTGGCCGTGCCGTCCACGGGGTCGAGGTACCAGCACGGCACCCCGGGACGGGCTTCGCCGCCCATCTCCTCGCCCACGAAGTCGTAGTCCGGGAACTGCGCCCCCACCACCTCGCGCACGTAGCGCTCCACGGCGACGTCGACCTCGGTCACCAGGTCGGCCTCGTCGTGCTTGGTGCGGATGGTCCCCGGATCGGCGGATCGGGTGAAGTCGATCGCCCACTCGCCGAGCCCGGCCGCGACCTTCCGCTCCCGCGCGAACTCCGACTGTCCCGTCATCTCCTGCTCCTCTCCGGCGACGACGCCCTGCAGCGCCCCCAGCCGATTCGTCGTCACCTGGTCGACGCCCGCCGCGACCATCGCACGCATGTCCTCCGGGGCGTCGACGGTCCATGCCGCGAGCCGCAGCCCGAGCGCATGCACACCGTCCACCAGTCCTGCGCCCACCACGTACGCCGGGACGTTGATCACGTCGGGCCGAAGCCCGGCGACGTCTGCGGCCGTCGGCGGCACCGCACGATCCCACGGCATCCAGATGCTCGCGTCCGGATCGAGCGCGCGCACCGCGCGCATCGCATCCAGATCGCCGCACCAGCTCACCGTCTGCCCCGAAGCCTGCACCACCGGCATCGCCGGCGCGATCATGCGCGCATCGGTGACATCGATCACCGGCACGGCGTCGCTGCCCGAGAACGCCGACAGCACCTCGCGCAGGTGCGGCGGACGGGAGTCCTCGTCGCCCAGCGCGACGACCTCGGCCAGGGTCACGTCGGACACCCTGCGCCGCACGCCCCACAGCCGCTCGAGAGTCGGATCGTGCAGCACGATCACCTCGCCGTCCGCGGTCACCTGCAGGTCGAACTCGACCAGCTCGGCGCCCTTATCGACCGCCGAGCGGATCGCCGGCAGGGTGTTCTCCCGGTACACGGACGAGTCGCCCCGATGGGCGGTGCACCGGGTCAGCGCCGCCACCGTCATCGCCCCTCCTCCGCAAGCACTCCGTCCCGGAAGGTCAGCGCCTCGGTGATGCGCGCGAACCCGCGGTCGCCCACCGCCGGAGGGCGACCGGTGAAATAGCCGTGCAGCGTGGCGTCCTCGCGGTGCAGCACGAGCTCGAAGAAGTGCCCCCGCGGGATGACCCGCTCGACGGTCGCCGGCAGTGCGCCGGGCTCCGCCGTCGCACCGAACGCGACATGCTCGGGACGCACCCCGGAGATGTCCTCCGACGCGTGCAGCCTGCCGTCGACCACCGTGCCGGACAGCTTGTTCATCGAGCCGATGAAGGAGGCGACGAACATCGTCTGCGGCCGGCTGTACAGCTGCTCGGGCGTGCTGTACTGCTCGATCCGCCCCTGGTTCATCACGGCGATCCGATCCGACACGCTCATCGCCTCGTCCTGATCGTGCGTGACGATGAGGGTGGTGATGCCCAGTCGCTGCTGGATCTCACGGATGTCCTCGCGCACCTTGACCCGCAGCTTGGCGTCGAGGTTGCTCAGCGGCTCGTCGAGCAGCAGCAGTTTGGGCTCCTGCACCAGCGCCCGGGCGAGCGCGACCCGCTGCTGCTCGCCGCCGGAGATCTGACCGGGGCGGGAGTCGCGGTGGTGCAGCAGGTTCACCAGCTCGAGCGCGGCCTCGGTGCGCGCGGTCAGCTCGGCCTGCGACGTGCGGCGGATCTTCAGCGGGAACGACACGTTCTTGAAGACGGTCATGTGCGGCCAGAGCGCGTAGTTCTGGAACACCATCGCGCTCGGCCGCTTCTCCGCCCCCAGACGGGTCACGTCCCGGCCGTCCACGGTGATCGTCCCGGTGTCGGGGGCGAGGAACCCGGCCACCATCCGCAGCGTCGTCGTCTTGCCGCAACCAGACGGCCCGAGCAGCGACACCAGCTCGCCCTTCTCGACGCGCAGGTCGAGATCGTCGATGATCGTCCGGCCGCCGAGGATCTTGTTCAGGCCGCGGACCTCGAGCCCGGCGACCTCGGAGGAGGCGTCGGTCTGCGGCGTGGCCGCCTTCATGTCTTGCACAGTCACAGTCGAATCCACTTCGTCACCGGATCTGGAATCCCTCGGCGAGCTGCCCTCCCATGATGTGCTTGCGCGCGGCGAGCAGGAGGACGACCGAGGGGATGGACAGGAGGATGGAGAACACCGCAGCGACCTGCTTCGGGTAGTTCAGCACCAGGGAGTACATCTGGGTGGGCATCGTGAAATAGTCCGGCGCGCCGACCAGGTACGTGCCCTGCGCCTCGTCGAACGCGGCGAGGAACGACATGATCACCGCGACCAGGATGCCCGGGAGGGCCATCCGCAGGGTCACCGAGAAGAACACCCGGATCTTCCCCGCGCCGGCGTCCCGGGCCGCCTCCTCGAGACTCCTCGGCACGGCGCTGAACGCCGCGGCCGGGATCCACGTCATGAACACCACCGTGCCCAGGATCTGCACGATGACGATGCCGAACACCGTGTTCATCAGGTTGAGCGCGAAGAACAGCGAGGCGAGTGTGGCGAACAGCCCCATCTTCGGGAACGCGTTCGTCGCGAACAGGCCGATCAGGAAGGTGCGCCGGGCGAAGAAGTCGTGCCGGGCGAAGGCGTACGCCGCCGGCAGGCAGATCACCGCCGAGCACAGCACGACGATCGGCGTGATGATCAGCGAGTTCTGCACGGCGGCGCCGAGCGCCTCGTCGCCGAACACCGTGCCCCACCACTTCAGCGTCCAGCCGTCGGGCATGAGGTTCGGGTAGGTCCAGTTGGTCGCGAACGCCCGCACGGCCAGCCACAGCAGAGGCCCGAGGATGAACAGGATCATGAACACGGCGAACAGGATGACGAGCGCATGCCCGCCGAAGCGGGCCAGGCGCTCTCGGGTGCCGCCGAACTCGTCCCGCGGCACATGGGTGCGCAACGCCTCCGTGGTCGCCATCGGCGCAACGGTCGCAGTCGATACGTCCTGGGTCATCACACCCTCCCTTGGTCCTTGGCGCTGCGGAAGTTCGCCCACACGTAGAAGGCGCCGATCGCCGATGCCGCGATGAAGATCGTGAAGGCCATGACGACCGACTGCTGCGGCTCGTTGTACGAGGTGAAGTAGCTCGTCAGCATCACTCCGAGCATGGTCGGCGAGTTCGGCCCGGTGAAGTACGGCACCGTGAACGAGCCGATCACGCCGATGGCCGTGAAGGTGGCGGCGATGACGATCGGCACGAAGGCCATCGGGATGAGGATCGAGAAGACGATCCGGAGGAAGCCGGCCCCGGCGTCGCGGGCGGCCTCGATGATCGCATCCGGGATGCCCTGCAGACCCGATGCCACCATGAGCACCGCGAACGGCAGCGACGTCCACAC
>JBASAE010000391.1:0-4711 GCA_049654285.1 Microbacterium sp. | reverse complement strand
GGCGGAGCAGGTCCTGGAGAGCGCGATCGAGGCGGGCGTGCGCTATGTCGACACCGCACGCGCCTACGCCCGTCGTGACGAGGACGGGCACAACGAACGGCTCATCGCACGCGTGCTCGACCGCATGGGACGTCGTGCCGACGTTCTCATCGGGACCAAGCTCGGGCACCGGCGCGACGGCGACCGCTTTCCGGTGGACGCGTCCCCCGCCGCTCTCCGAAAGGACTGCACGGACAGCCTGCGCGCACTGCGGTCCGCACAGCTCGAACTCGCGATGCTCCACTTCCCGGATCCGCTCGTCCCGCTGGAGGTGAGCGTCGGCGCGATGGCCGCACTGCGCGAGGAAGGCCTCATCGGCCATGTCGGGCTCTGCAACATCGACGCCGTCCAGTTCGACACGGCCATGGCGATCGTCCCGATCTCGGTCGTCCAGCATCGGCACGGCCCCGGCACCGTCGTCGACGCCGCGCTCCTCGAACGGTGCGAGCAGCACGGAGTCCCGTTCCTCGGCTACTCGCCGCTCGGCGGCACCCGACGAGCGGCTCCCCTCGAGGCGATCTCCCCCACGGCCGCGCGGATCGCCGAGCGCGTCGGCGCCGACCTCGCCGCAGTGGTCCTCGCCGGGCTGCTCTCGATGTCGCCGTCGATCGCGCTCGTCACGGGCGCACGGCGCGCCGAGAGTCTCGCCTCGTCGCTGAGCGCGCTCGACATCCCTCTGGACGACGGCGAACGTCGCGCCCTCGCCGTCGAGCTCGCGGCGCCGAGGGCATGACGAGAGGCTGACGTGCGCGCGCCGCAGCGGCGCCCCCCACGTCGACGTCAGGTCAGTTGCAGGGTGGTGATGCAGGTCGGGTCGGCTTCGCTCATCGTGGAGATGGTCACACTGCCGATCCGACCTTCGTGCTCGATCGTCAGAGTAGCCTCGATGCCGCGCGGTGCCCAGATGCCGACGAATCCGTTGTCGTAGGTCTGCCGCGTCTCCGAGATGAGCACGTCCCCGGCGTCGTCGGTGAGGGTGAGCTGGACCTCCGTGTTAGCGAGTTCTCCGAGGCAGGTGGTCAGGCTGTGGAAGTGGCACTGGTGGGTCTGCTCCCGGAACGGGGCGACGGAGATGTAGACCTCGTCGTCGGGGATCGGCAGTCGCGTTTCGCGTTCCTGGTCGTCGGTGAGGACGAGTGCATCGGGTTGCACGGATGCGATCAGATCGGCGGGGCGGTCGCCTACGGGCATCGTGTCCAGCCGTTCGATGATCTCGGCGGCGTCCAGGCCGTCCAGCCCGTGGTCGGCGAGGAAGCCGACGTCGACGGGCTGGCCAGCAGAGGGCGAGGGTGCAGGTCGGGTCGACGTCGTCGAGCATCCGGCCAGGACCAGTGCAGCCATCAGGGCGAGTGCGGCGGCCGCCGCAGTGCGGAACTTCATCAGTGATCTCCATGTCAACAGTCGTGTCAGTAAACGCGGAGCCCGCAGGGCCCCGTGAGCGCAGGGGAACCGTCGGCGCTGGCACGCCGGATTCACCGCCTGATCACGTGCGACTGATGCAGAGAACGTGCAAGGAAGGCGCCCTCGACAGCACTCCGCCGATGGAGCGGGTGCCCACGACGGGGCGAGGCCGCATGCGCAGCCATCCAGGCAGCATCCGTGGCGGCACGAGGATGAGAAGGGCGAGCAGCAGTGCGAGCACGCACGCCATCGCCGTGCCCAGGTCACCGTCGCTCCCGCAGTCGGTGCAGGAAGCGGCCGGATCATGCCCCGCGCTGCCGGCCAGGTGAGTGTCCGCTGCGCTGTGACGAGCGTCGCCGTGGTGCACCACGTCAGCGTTGGCGACGGAGACCGACACGGCGGGCGCGTGGGCGGCAGCGGTGCCATGCAGGTTCAGGGTGTGCATCGCGAGCAGCCCCGTGATGAGCGCGGCCACCAGCAGTCCGCCGAACAGCACGCACCGCAGACCGAGACGGTCTCGCCGAGTACGTCGTGCAGTGGCGGATGCCATGCATCCCAGTCTACGGATCCTGCCGACGGATGCCTGAGCGCGGTGGGCCGGATCACCCGTCCGTACACCGCAGACCACCGAGCACAACGACGACCCCGGCGCCCGCACCCTCGTCGATGGGGCCCGCGATGTCGCGCGTGTCCACGAGCACTGCGACGGAGCGCTCGCCGGAGCCGAGGCCCCGCGCACACTCCAACGCGAGAAGCGATGTCGTAACCGAGGATCCGCTTCTTCGGACCCGGGTTACGACATCGCTTCTTTGGTGCCCCCGACAGGAATCGAACCTGCGACCTACGGTACCGGAAACCGGCGCTCTATCCGCTGAGCTACGGAGGCGTACCGATCGAGCCTATCATCCGGCGGGTCGGGCGAACGCCACCGCGAGCGCGATCACGGAGAGCAGAGGCAACCCGCCCTGCATCGCCGCGGCCCGCAGCTTCGTGCGATCGGACAGCGCCAGAACCAGGGCCGCCCCGAGCATCATCCCCGTGCCGGCGAGCACCAGCGTCCCTCCGATGACCTGCTGCCCGCTCCACACCAGCGCGATGCCCAGCAGCACCGTGACCGCGAGGAACAGGTTGTAGAAACCCTGGTTGAACGCCAGCGCTCTCATGGTCTCGGCGTCCTCGACGCGGCGCACGCCGAAGATCCGCCGCGTCGCGGGCTCCGTCCAGCGCAGCGACTCCAGCACGAAGATGAACACGTGGAACGCGGCGGCGGCGCCGGCGAGCAGGATGCCCGTGATCAGCATCCCCCGATTATGCACCCGACGCCGGATCGTGACCAGCGTTCGCCGGCGACCGCGATACATTCTGAGCATGAGCCCGTTCGCACGTCGCCTCGCGCTGGCCACGACCGCCGTCGCCCTCACGCTGAGCCTGAGCGGATGCCTGTACGCGCTGATCCCCGAGCCGGGCCAGGGCTCCGGCCCCGCACCGGAGTCGGTCGCGCCGAAGGACGAGGCCACGACGGCGACCGACGAGCCGGTGACGCCGACCGGCACGGTGGACTGGACGTCGCTCCCCACCTGCGACGACGAGGGGGCGATGCCCTGGAGGCTGCTCGACGGGTTCCCGGCAGGCATCGTCGACGCCGTCGGCCTGCAGCCCGGCTGCGGGGACATCTGGATGCCGCCCGGCGACGCCGCCATCGCCAGCACCGGGTTCGACCCCGTGACGACCGAGGCCATCGACCGGCTCGGCGCGGGGCTGACGAACGCCGGCTACGAGCTGCTCTTCGACGACTTCGATCCCGAATCCGCGTCGGGTGAGGAGTACTACGGAGCACGGGACTTCTATCTGAACGGCGAGTACGAGGGCGACTACACCCGCACGTCGCTCGAGATCTATCCCTCGGACAGCGCGTCCGGGCAGTGGACCGTCTTCCTCGACTTCGACTCCCCTGCGACCCGCGCCGTCACCCGCTGAGCGGGTCAGCCGCGCGGGATCCGCCGGTAAGCCAGATCCCTGATCTCGCGCCCCTTGGCGATGCCCTTGCGCTCGAAGGCGGTCATCACGCGACCGTCGAACCGCTCGGCCCACTCCCCCTCGAACGCGCGTTCGAGATCGGGCGACCCGTCGAGCACCTCACGCATCTGCAGTGCGTAGTCCTCCCAGTCGGTCGCGAGACGCAGCACCCCGCCGTCGGCGATCGCCTGTGCCGCCGTCTCCGGGAAACCCGGCCGCACCAGTCGGCGCTTGGTGTGCCGCTTCTTGTGCCACGGGTCGGGGAAGAAGATCCACACCTCGGATGCGGATGCCTGCGGCAGGAACGTGGAGAGCACCTCGGGGGCATTGGCCTCGATCAGCCGCAGGTTGCGCGCTCCCACCCTGTCGGCGTCGAGCATGGTGCGCGCGAGCCCGGCGCGGAACACCTCGACCGCCAGGAAGTCGTCCCCGGGGTGCGTGGACGCGGCGTGCACGATCGCGTGCCCCTGCCCCGATCCGATCTCGACGATCAGCCGCGCGTCGCGGCCGTACTCGGACACCGGGTCGAGGCGGGCATCGGGATGCACGGAGGTCCAGGCGACATCCCGCGGCACATCGAGCAGATACGCGGGCGCCAGCTCGGCGAACGCACGTTCCTGCGCCTCGGACATGCGACCGGAGCGACGCACGAAGGACACCGGCTCGTCGCGGAAGGTGCGGGGCTCGGGCATCCCTCCAGCGTATCCCCCGTCAGGAAGCGGTGACGAAGTCGATGAGCTCTTCGACGCGGCCGAGGAGCGCGGGCTCGAGGTCGCGGTACGACGACACCCGGGACAGGATGCGCTTCCAGGCGTGCGCGATGTCGGCCTGCGTCTCGGCCGGCCAGCCGAACGCCCGGCAGATCCCGGTCTTCCAGTCCACGCCGCGTGGGATCTCTGGCCAGGCACGGATGCCGAGGGCGGCGGGCGTGACGCATTGCCAGACGTCGACGTACGGATGCCCGACGATCCTCAGGTGCGCGCCGTGCGGGCCGCGCAGGATCTGCTCGACCATCCTGGTCTCCTTCGACCCGGGTACGAGGTGGTCCACGAGCACCCCGTACCGACGGGTGGCGCTCGGCGGCGCCTCGGCGAGCAGGTCGGAGAGCAGGTCGATGCCCTGCAGGTACTCCACCACGACGCCCTCGACACGCAGGTCGTCGCCCCACACCTTCTCGACCAGCTCGGCGTCGTGCCGCCCCTCCACGAGGATGCGGCTCGGCAGCGCGGTGCGCGCGCGGGCATCGTCGACCGCG
>JBASAE010000390.1:0-3983 GCA_049654285.1 Microbacterium sp. | reverse complement strand
GCGTTGTCATATGCATGTCCGCGTCTCAGGGCAGCAGCGGTGCGATCGCTTCGCAGACGCTTCCGAGTGCCTGCTTCACATCGACGTTCGGCTTGTAGAAGTGGTCGTCGAGGCTGGAGTTGAGCGCGTCGGTGACGACGGCGTTGCTCTCGGTCACCGGGAAGACCCGGCCGTTGTCCTTGACGCCCTCGATGATGGGGACAACGTCCTCCTCCGAGAGGACCTTCGAGTTCTTCGTGAGGATCTCCGGGGTCAGCACGCTCTTGCGGATCGGCGGGAAGAACCCGGAGTACTCGGCCATGGCGTCCTTCGAGCCCAGGAACGCGACCAGCTCCGCCGCCTCCTGGGTGTGGTTGCCCGCCTTGAACGCGACGATCGACGCCTGGCCGGTCGCGACGACGTCGCCGGCGGGTCCGCCCGGGGTGGGGGCGATGCCCCACTCGAAGTCCACGTCGGCGAGGTTGGCGCTGGCGCCCAGGAACGCGGTCAGCGCGGCCGTGCCGCCGCCCCAGAAGTCGACCTGCTGGCCGGGAACCGGCATGGAGCCGTCGTCGAAGGTCATGCCGTGGAACACCGAGAGTGCGGCGACGCTCTCCGCGGAGTCGATGGTGCACCTCGTGGCGTCGCCGTTCCAGGGCGAGGCGCCGTAGGCCTCCAGGAACGGCAGCAGGCGCGTCCAGTTCTTGAAGTCGAAGTCGTTCAGGGCGAAGCCGGGAACGTTGAGCTTCGTCTTGACCTGCTTCGAGGTCTCACGGAAGGAGTCCCAGGTCCAGTCCCCGTCGGCGATCAGCTGACCCGGATCCTTGACGCCGGCCTGGGCGTAGAGGTCCTTGTTGTAGTACATGATGAGCGGGCCGGTCGAGAACGGGATTCCGTAGACGGACTTGTCGACCTGCCACCGTTCCATCAGCGACGGGATGAAGTCGTCGAGATCGAAGTCCTTCACGGAGCCGATCGTCTCCCGCAGGTCGACGAGCGCACCCGCCTTGATGTATTCGGCGCTGCTCTCGACCGGAAGCCAACTGACATCCGGGGCGTTCCCCGCGGAGATCTGGGTCGTGACCAGCGTGTCGAGTTCGGCGAGGTTGAAGCTCTCGATCTTGACGCTGGCGACCCGGGGGTTCTCCTTCGCGAACTCGGCGCCGAGCTTCTCGAAGACGGCGACGTGGTCGGGGTTGGCGGACCAGATGGTCATCCGAAGATTGACATCGTCCGCCGTCGATGTGGAGTCGGGGGTGGCGCCGCTGCTGCATGCGGCCATCATGCCCGCAGCGGCGAGCATCGCCACGGCTGCTGACACACGGGTGCTGGAACGCATTTCTATCCTCCTTGATACACGCGGGCCGCACGGTTCCGAGCGCCCAGTGGCGAGTATAACGTAGTACTTGTTTCCTGGTCAATCACTTCCAAGACTAGAAAAACCTTGTTCGAGTCACAAGTAAATCCATATACTTATGACGATGATGCCGCGGCAGAGGATGCCCGGACGTCCGTGACAGCAATGCGATGAAGGTGGGAAAAGGCATGTCGGGCAAGAGGGATGCAGCGGTCGTGGCGGAGCCAGGCAGGGCGACGCCGGTGGTCGATCACTTCGATGTCATCGTGTGCGGCGCGGGGCCCGCGGGCATGACGGCAGCGATCGCCGCCGCCCGCAACGGCGCCCGTACCCTGCTCATCGAGCGGTACGGCTTCGTCGGCGGCATGTCGACGAGCGCGCTCGTCACCCCGATCAGTGAGTTCCGCACCAACGGGAAACAGCACATCGGCGGCATCCCGTTCGAGCTGCTGCGCGAGACCGCCGCGCTGGGTGGGGCCGACATCAGTCTCGAGAGCGGCAACTACCCGGTGAACGACGAGGTGCTGAAGCTCGCTGCGCAGCGCCTGCTGCTGAAGAGCGGGGTCACCCTGCTCTACCACTCGTGGCTCGCCGACTGCGTCGTCGCGGAGGGGCGCGTCAGTCACGTGATCGTGCAGAACAAGGCCGGTCGGGTGGCATACGCCGCCAAGTCCTTCGTGGACTGCACGGGAGACGCTGATCTCGTCCGGGCGGCAGGGCTCCCGACCGTCAAGGGGGATGTCCTGCAGCCGGCGACCCTGTGGTTCCAGCTGGGAGGCGTCGACACCGACGCACTGCAACCCCTCTTCGAGGATGCCGTGGGCGGCATCCTCCCCGTCTCGGAAGAGATCCGCCGCCATCTGCTCGAGCTGAACGGCAGGGGCGAGATCCCGATCTTCGGCGGGCCGTGGATCAGCAGGATCTTCCGCGAGGGGGTCGTGAGCATCAACGTGCTGCGTGAGTCGACCGACGCCAGCGACCCGGAGTGGTTCACGCGCACGGAATGCAGCCTGCGCGAGAACATGCATCAGCTGATCGATGTGCTGCGCGGCCGGTTCCCCGCGTTCGAGAACTGCTGGCTGATGAAGTCGGGAATCCAGACGGGCGTTCGGGAGACCTATCACATCGTCGGTCTCTACCGGCTCAGCAAGGACGACGTCGTCGTGCCGAAGGCCTTCCCCGACACGATCGCGAAGGGAGGTCACGTCATCGACATCCATGAGACCGACAGCAACGAGCAGCGCGACTTCGTGATCCCCAAGCAGGAGTACAACATCCCGTTCCGTTCTCTCGTCCCGATCGGCAGCGAGAACGTGGTGACGGCGGGGCGCTGCCTGAGCGCCGACGGTCCGGGCTTCGGCTCGGTGCGCACGATGGCGACGTGCATGGCGATGGGGCAGGGGGCGGGAACGGCGGCGGCCCTCAACGCCGAGTACGGCTACCCGATGACGGAGATGGACTTCGGAGAGCTGCGCTCCCGCCTGATCGCGCAGGGGGCCGTGGTCGACTTCGACAACTGCGACCCGTCGACCGCATCCGGTGCGGTACCGGCACCCGGAGTCCTCAGGTGACCCGGCCTCCCACGCTGTCGACGAGGAGCCTGGCGGAGGTCGCGCAGCGTGTCCCGGTGCCGTCGTACGCACGAGACGGACTCACCGCGGGGATCGCGCACATCGGAGTGGGCAACTTCCACCGCTCTCATCAGGCGGAGTACCTGGATCGCCTGCTCGCGCAGGATCCCACGGCGCCCTGGGCGATCCTCGGGGTCGGGGCACGGGCGGAGGATGCACAGCTCGCCGCGGCGCTGGATGCCCAGGACGGGCTCTACAGCCTGTCGTTGTTCCACCCGGACGGCGCGGTCGAGACCCGTGTGATCGGTTCCTTGACCGGGATGACGCTGCTCGCCGAAGATCCGGCGGCCACGGTGGCCGCGCTCGCCGATCCGCAGGTGCGGATCGTCAGCCTCACCGTGACGGAGAGCGGGTACGTCGAGGACCCGACGACCGGTCGACGCGCCGCGGACGACCGAGGGATCCAGGCCGACGCCGCCGGCGGTTTCACCACGCCGCACACGGCCTTCGGCCTCATCGTCGCCGCGTTGCGCGCCCGGCGGAACGCCGGGATCCCGCCGTTCTCCGTGCTCTCCTGCGACAACATCCCGCACAACGGGGACGTCGCGCGTGCGAGCGTCCTCGCCGTCGCCCGGTGCTGCTCGGATGAGCTCGCGACCTGGGTCGCGGAGAACGTCGGATTCCCCAATTCGATGGTGGACAGGATCACCCCGCGCGCGACCACGGATCAGGTCGCGACGGCTGAAGCCGCTCTCGGGGTGCGCGATGCCGCGCCGGTCGCCGCCGAACCATTCCAGCAGTGGGTCATCGAGGACGACTTCCGTTCTGGTCGTCCCGCACTGGAGCGAGTGGGGGTGGTGATCACCGACGACATCGGCGCTTATGAGGACATGAAGCTGCGGTTGCTCAACGGCGCGCACCAGGTGCTCGCATACGTCGGGCTCCTGCGGGGGCATCGGTTCGTGCACGAGGCCATGGGGGATGCGGTGGTGCGCGCATGGCTCGACCGATACTGGGGGCTCGTGCTTCCGTGCCTTCGGCTGCCGGAGGGGGTCGACGGTGAGGACTATGTGCGC
>JBASAE010000389.1:0-4038 GCA_049654285.1 Microbacterium sp. | reverse complement strand
CTCCGGAGGCGCCCGCCGCTCCCGAGGCTCCCGCCGCTCCGGATGCGCCTGCGCCCGAGGCTCCGGCGATCGACTTCGGCGAGCCGGCCACGCCGGATTCCGCGTCCCAGGACGACGCGCCGGAGAGCGGGACGGCGGACGGCGACGACCCGTCCTCGCGTTCCTGATCCTGCCGAGAAGGGCCCCGATCCGCTCGGGGCCCTTCTCGCTGTCCGGGCCCGGCGTACACTCGACTAACGTGGAGGCATGGGGAAGGTTCAGCGTCATGTCGGGTCGTCCGGCCTGGTCGTCTCGGCGACGGGGCTCGGCTGCAACAACTTCGGCCGTACCGGAACGGCCACCGCGACCGTGCAGGGCACCCGCGACGTCGTCGACGCCGCCCTCGCGAACGGAGTCTTCTTCTTCGACAACGCCGACATCTACGGTGGCCGGGGCACGAGCGAGAGCTTCCTCGGCGAGGCGATCGAAGGGCGGCGCGACCGTGTCGTCCTGGCCACGAAGTTCGGCCATGACGCGATCGACATGGGATACGACTTCCCCGGCGGATACGGGTCCCGTCGTTATGTGCGATTCGCCGTGGAGCAGTCGCTGCGTCGGCTGCGCACGGACTGGATCGACCTGTACCAGCTGCACACGCCGGATCCCGCCACGTCGATCGCCGAGACGATCGACGCGCTGGACGAGCTCGTCGCCGAGGGCAAGATCCGCTATTACGGGCACTCGAACTTCAGCGGATGGCAGCTCGCCGAGGCCGAGCACACCTCGAGGATGCGGTCCAGCGGACGCTTCGTCTCCGCGCAGAACCAGTACTCGCTGCTCGCCCGTGGCGCGGAGCGTGAGGTGCTTCCGGCCGTGAACCGATACGGCCTGGGCTTCTTCCCGTTCTTCCCCCTGCACAACGGCCTGCTCACGGGGAAGTTCACGCGCGACGGGGGACCTGCGGGCAGTCGCATCATGAACGAGCGCAGGTTCATCCTCGACAAGGCGCCCTGGGATTCCCTGGACGCCTACGCGGTGTTCTGCGCGGAGCGCGACATCACCATGGTCCAGGCGACGTTCGGATGGCTCCTCGCTCAGCCCGGGGTGTCCAGCGTGATCGCCGGGGCGACCTCGGCGGCGCAGGTCGAGTCGAACGCACGGGCGGCTTCGGCATGGACACCAGATGCTGCGGAGCTGGCGACGATCGATGCCCTCTTCCCCCTGCCCGACGACCCCGCCGTCGGGCTGTGACCCCGGCGTCCACTACGATGACTTCAAGTTCCGCGGCCGCAGGATCGGTCGCATCCCCGACGGAGAGCAGCTGTGGCTGAGACGACAACGCAGACATATCGGGTCGACGAGGACCTGCAGCTCTCCTGGGCGGGCGTGACCGACACCGGGCGCCGTCGGGAGGTCAACCAGGACGCCTTCCTGGCCCGTTTCCCGCTGTTCGTCGTCGCCGACGGCATGGGCGGGCACGCCGGCGGCGAGATCGCCAGCAGCAGCACGGTGGCGCGGCTGGACGCGGTGGTCGAGGCCGGCGACGTGAGCACCGGTGCCATCGAGCAGGCGCTCGTGCTCGCGGTGCAGGACATCATGGGGCATCCGGACACCACCGACGAGGGGACGGGCACGACGCTGACCGGGGTCTTCCTCGACGACGGCGACGAGGGACGGCGCTGGATCGTGCTGAACATCGGCGACTCCCGGGTGTACCTGCAGCGCGGAGATCGTCTGTCGCAGATCACCACGGACCATTCCGTCGTGCAGGAGCTCATCGCTCAGGGCAAGCTCAGCCCGGAAGAGGCCGAGGGACACCCGTACAGCAATGTGATCACGCGTGCCGTGGGGGCCAGCGAGCTGCGCGCCCCCGACTACGTCGCGGTCGACGTGCACCAGGGCGACCGGTTCGTGATCTGCTCGGACGGTCTCACCAAGGAACTCACCGACTACGGCATCCTGCACTTCCTCCGTGAGCACTCCGATCCGGCTGAGGCCGTCGAGGCCATGCTCGCGGCCGCTCTGGAGAACGACGGCAGGGACAACATCACGATCGTCGTGCTGCAGGTCGATGCCGTCGCGGAGCGCGACTCGTCCTCCCCATCCGACGAATCCGCTGCCTGACGTCGAACGGCTGTGGAGAGCCCGGATCCGGGCTCTCCGGTGCGCTCTGATGGAGGGATGGAACCCCTCACCATCGCGCTGCCCGCTCCGACGAGCCCACCGCGGAGACAGCCGCTGCCGCTGATCGCCGCCGTGATTCCGATCGTCGCCGGCGTCGTGCTGTGGATGGTGACCGGGTCGGTGCTCTCTCTGTGCTTCGCCGCGCTCGGTCCACTGATGCTGGGGGCGTCCCTCCTGGAGGGGCTGCGCACGAGGGCACGCGATCGACGGCGTTCCACGGCCGAGTCCGAGGCGGTGCGACGGCGTGCGGAGGCCGACCTGGAACGGCTGCACGCCGCGGAGAGGGCTGAGCTGTGGCGCCGGAATCCGGACGTGGTGGGCTGTCTCGCCGAACCCCCGTTGCGCGGCCCCGACCCGCCCGATGCGGCCAGCGCGGTGGTGGTCGGGCGGGGTGGACGGGCGAGCGCTGTGCGGGTGACGGGCGCCGATGACGAGGGCGCCAATGGGTTCCGCGAACGGGCCGCCGTCGTGTCGGATGCGCCCGTCGTCGTCCCTCTCGGACGCGGGATCTGCATCCGCGCCCCCCGTGTGGTGGGCGCCGCCGTACTGCGTGCGCTGACCGTGCAGCTGTGCCTGCGTTTCTCGCCGGCGCAGCTGTCGGTGCACGGCGAGGGACTGGAGGGCTGGGGCCTCGACGCCCTGCCGCATGCCCTGACTTCGCGGCGGGCGGCCTTCCGGGTGGCCGTCGGATCCGGAGGAGGCGTCGACGCCGACGCCGTGCTGTGCGTGTGCGACCCCGATGCGGGGACGCCCGACGGCATCACGACCGTCCTGGACTGCACGGACCCGTTGCGTGCCCGCCTGCGTACCGCCGACGGTGTCCAGGAGATCGCCGTCGACGTGCTCTCCTGCGCCCAGGCGATGTCCGTGGCCCGGGGCATCCCACGGTCGTCGGGGCAGGCGACGGAGGCATCCGGACCGGTGACGCTCGGGGATCTCGGGAGCGGTGGCGGCGGTGTCGAGGAACGACACGGGCTCCCGGCCCTGCTCGGACGGACCGATCGCGGCGATCTCCTGGTCGACCTCGTGGAGGACGGACCGCATGCGATCGTCACCGGGATGACCGGGACCGGCAAGAGCGAGCTCCTGGTCAGCTGGGTCAGTGCCATCGCGGCCCTGCACGGACCGGATCGCGTGGCCTTCGTCCTCGCCGACTTCAAAGGCGGGACCGCGTTCGACAGGCTGCGCGGGCTCCCGCAGGTCGCTGCGGTCATCACCGACCTCGACGGGGGCGGCGCGCGCCGAGGGGTGCTGAGCCTGAGGGCCGAGCTGAGGCGGCGGGAGGGCGTGCTCGCCGACGTCGGTGTGCGCGACATCCGCGACCATCCGGCGCTGGCCAGGCTCGTCATCGTCGTCGACGAGTTCGCCGCACTGCTGCAGGAGCACCCGGATCTGGCCGCGGTGTTCACCGATGTCGCGGCGCGGGGGCGGGCGCTCGGGATGCATCTGGTGCTCGGCACGCAACGGGCGTCCGGCGTGATCCGCGATGCCCTGGCGGCGAACTGCCCGCTCCGGATCGCTCTGAGGGTCACAGACCCGGCGGACAGCCGGCTGGTGATCGGCTCGGACGCCGCGGCGGAGCTGCCGGGGGGAGCCGGCTCGCGCGGTCTCGCGCTCGTCCGACGACAGCAGGACGTCGAGGCCGCTCCCGCACGGATCGCCCTGACGACGCCCACGGATCTGCAGGCGATCGCGGCACGATGGGGGGATGCACCGGCTGCGCCGAGCCCCTGGCTGCCGGCGCTGCCGAGGCGGCTTCCTCTCTCGGAGCTGCTCGCCGAGGCTGCGGACGTCGGTACGCGGGTCGGCTCAGACCCGGCGGCGTCGGAGCCGGGCGCGGTGGGCCGTCGTCGAGAGCCCGGTACGTCTCCGGGC
>JBASAE010000388.1:0-3894 GCA_049654285.1 Microbacterium sp. | reverse complement strand
GGCGACGGGAGCTGCTCGAGCAGGGGCAGCCCCTGTCTCCGGGCGGCGAACCCCGGGAGGAGCGGTGATCCGGGCGGCACTATGCTTTCGCACACGGGCCGGGGAGCTCGGAGAGCGAGGGGCGAAGGATGCCGACGGGAAGAGCCATCGTGACCGAGGCTTGGGGCCGGTTGGCCGATGAGGTGCGCATCGGGAAGCTGAGCGGTGCGGGGGGTCCGAACCGCCGGGCCTTCCGGCCGATCATGCGGGGTCTCCTGCCGGAGTTCAAGGCGAACGACCTGTACTCGGCCGTCGTGCGCTTCTCCGACACCGAGGCGGTGACGATCCGTGACGCGATCGCGGACGCCGACCCGGCGCTGGTGCAGCTGACCCGGGTGCAGGAGCGGGTGCTCGCAGAGCTGGCCGTGCGCGGGTACGCCGGAGGCGACGACCGCCCGTACACGAGGACCATCGTCGGCTATTTCGCCCTGCGGGGCGGGAGGGCCGTCGTGCCAGAGGACGTCCTCGATCCCCTCGTGGACGACGTCTGCGACGAGCTGATGGGGACGTCCTCGAACGCCGACGGGCCGGGGACCCTGAGCATCGAGGCGGTCAACGCCCTCTTCCGAGACCCGATGGCACGAGCCGAGCTGCAGACGCTGATCGATCGGGCCGCCGTCGCCGAGCATCCGGAGCCGCGGCCCGTCGACGGAGGGGACCTGCGCGCCTTCCTCGATGCGGTGGGCATCGCCGGCAAGAGCCCTGTGATCGCGGAGGAGGGCACCGCGGCGTGGCGGCGACTCGCGGCCGCCGACGCGACGGCGAGGGTCGATGCACGGGGACGGGCGATGGGCCTGTCCGCGACCCTGGTGTCCGTGCCGCAGCTGGGCGGCCCGGGGATGAGGGAGTCCGACGCGGACGACGCCGAGGACTGGGACGAGAACGCCCGGGCGAGCAGGACGCGCCGCGCGCCGCTGGACGGTTCGCTGTATCAGCGGGTGTGGTCGGTGGCGAGGAGCGGGAGCGGGCGTCCGTGGGCGGCCGGGCTGCCGACGGCTCGGACGCTCGCGATCCGCGAAGCGGATGCCGTGGCGCAGCCCCTGCAGTTGGCGACGGCCGAGGGCCGGGCTGCCGTCGCGACGGCCATGGAGGCGTATCTCGGCGTCTCCGCCGACCCTCGGTCGACGGAGATCGACACCCACGGGATGACCGCGGAGGTCGCCGAGGCGATCACCAGGCAGCGTCGCTGGGCGGAGGACAAGCAGGTCGCCGCCGTGCGCATCCTCAACCGCGGGGTCGGCAGCTTCCTGCGCGGGATCGGCAACAAGAACGCGCAGACGGGATGGGCGCGGCTGAGCCTGCACGCGCAGGATCAGCTGACGCAGCTCGACCGAGTCCTCGTCCCGGCCCTCTGGCACCGCGTGCACAACGCGCAGTACCGCCCGGGCTTCTTCGATGACGGGGTGCAGACCTGGTCGCTGATCTACGGGCAGTTCATCTCGTTCATCCGCGAGCTGAGCGAGCAGCACAAGAAGAACCCGGAGCGGAGTGAGACCGCCGACCTCTTCCTCCGCGACGAGGCCGACGTCCTCGACCCGAAGGCGGAGGCCGCCGCGCGCGGCCGCCTGGTCGCCGACGAGGCGGTGGACGACGAGGCGTTCCGGCGCAGGTTCCATCGCGATGAGCGGGTGCGTGAGACGCTCGCCGAGCTGAGCGAGGGCGAGGGCGAGGATGCCGTGAAGGCGTTCCTCGCCGATCTGTTGGTGCTGCGCACGCCGCCGGCGGGATCGCAGCGGACGGAGGAGGAGTCGCCCAGGGAGCGTCGCGCGCGACTGAGGGACACCTGGTCCGGCGCGGCGGCCCGGATAGCCCGCGGCGAGTCGCTCGTGATGGTGGAGCACCCGGTGCAGGAGGAGGGATCGCTCCTGGAGACCGTGATCGTCCACCTGCCCGCCGACCTCGCCGCCGGATGGGCCGACCTCATCGGCTACCTCGACGACTACACGGGGTCCTGAGCATGACCGGGATCGACATGCAGAGCGACACCGCCACGCGTGGGCGGGCACCCAAGGAGAACCAGAGATGACACGAGCGGAATCGCGCGCCGTGACGGTGACGCGCACGGGCGACCTCCTCCGGATCACTCCGGCGGGCGACACCGCACCGGACCTGCTGACCTCCGCGCTGGACCTGCCGGGAGGCATCCTGATCTTCGACATCCGCGCCCCCGAGGCGCCACCGGCAGCGCGTGTCGACGACGCCGACACGGCTGCCGGATGGGTCGAACGGGTCTTCGGGCCCGAGGTGTCCGCCGCGTTCGCGGCCCGAGCCGAGGACGAGGACGACGAGAGCACCGAGACGAGCCTGCCGGCCTCGTCGACCGATGACGGCACCCGGCTGGCCCGGCTCGCTCTCGGGCAGTGGCTCTGGCGGTACTGGCCGGACACCGCCGAGGTGCGCGGCCTGAACACCGCACTGCTGCGCATCGAGCTCGCCGCCCTCGCCTGGGAGGCGGACGACGCGTTCGGCCCGCTCCAGCCCGCGGGGATGCTCCTGAACGGGCAGTTGGAGAAGCTCGAACAGGCGGCGGAGGCGCTGCGATCCGGCATCCGCACCGATCCAGGCATCCTCGACACGCCTTTGGGGCGAGCCGTGCGGGGCGCCGTCGACGCCCTCGTCGCCGGAGACGCGGGACCGGCTGCCGGCGCATCGGACGAGCTGTTGGACCGGCTCGACTCCGTGCTGGATGCCGTGGTCCAGGCCGAATCCGGGCGTGCAGGCGGTTCGGAAGGGCCCGTGACCGAGCCGGAGGAATGGCTCGCCGGGCTCGTGTCGGAGGCGTCCGCAGCACGGCGGGAGGACTTCGCTCTCGCCGCGGGTCTCCCCGACGACGACTCCGCGGACACCCGCAGCGGTCGTGCGAGCGTCGACTGGAGCCAGGTGCCGCCGCGCATCCTCGACTGGCGCGAGGACACCGTGCAGTGGACCGCCGTTCGCGAAGGGCCAGGGTCCTGGCGGGTGAGGGTGCAGGTCCCGAGCATCCCGGACATCGTCGTCGAGGGCCTGCACGCACGCTGCTACGTGCCCGGCGAGTCCCCGGAGACGATGCTGCCGGTGGCCGTGGTCCCGCTGAAGGAGAGCTTCGGCGTCCACCTCGGTGAGTTCGTGCTCCGCGCGGACGATCCGGAGGGGCTGGTGGTGGACGTGTACGAGGCTTCCACCCTGCACGCGCCACGCGTCACCGGGGAGAGCCGCCGGGCCGGGGCGGATGACCGCGCCCAGGCGCGGAGGATCATCGCCGAGCGCGCCGAAAGCCCCGTCCAGGCCGGTGCCGCCGCGGTCTTCGAGGCCGAGCGTCACCCGTGATGAGGGGGCGGCTCCTGGCGACGCCGCCCCGCTAATCTGAATCACGAGAGGAGCCGCCGTGAGACTGCGACTGGTGGTGCGGGACACGGGTGCCGTGGAGAGCGATGTCGTCCTGACGGCCGAGCCCGAGACGACCGTCGGCGAGCTCGCATCCGCCATCGCCGGGCGGAACGAGACCGCCCTCACGCTCGCCGTGCTGCACGCCGATGCCGTCATCCCCCTCCCACCCGACCAGCGGCTGGGCGATGATCTCCTCGCCCAGGGGTCGACGGTGCGCGTGATCGAGTCGACAGGTGAGGGCGATGCCCAGGATCCGGTCGGTATCCTCACCCTGCTCTCCGGCCAGTGGGGGCGCAGCGCACGCCGCCGCCCGTTGTTCTCCGGCGTGACCACGATCGGTGTCGACGACTCCTGCGATGTCGTGATCGTCGATCCCGCTGCCGGACCCGGTCGGATCGGGATCTTCGCCGGGGCGACCATCGAGATCTTCGACCTGGACTCCGGTCCCGGGGTCCAGGTCGACGGCGACGTCGCCGACCGAGTGCGCGT
>JBASAE010000387.1:0-5721 GCA_049654285.1 Microbacterium sp. | reverse complement strand
GTAGGCCTCCAGCGCCGACTCGTAGAAGGGGACGAGATCGCGGAAGGGTGCGCCGCTCCTGCTGAAGAACGTCGTGTTCGGCGTCTTCGCGGTGATGTGCGGATGCTCCGCGAGCGCGAGGAAGGCCGTGAACCCCGGCGAGTCGGGACCGCGAGCGGGATCCGGACGTCCGAGATGATCGATGACGACCCTGGTCCGCGCCCATCGGGCGGCGAACCGGCCGACGGCGGGAAGCTGTTCCGGGCCGGCGTGCATCTCGACGACGGCCCCGGCGGCGTCGAGGACGGCCGACGCCTCGTCTGCCGTCCCATCCGTGAGCCAGGAGATGTCGGCATCGCCGAGGAGCGTCAGCCGGATCCCCGAAGCCCCTCGCGCGAGAAGCCCCGCCACACGCTGCGCGGCGTCCGGATGGCGGACGTCCGCGCGTGCGATCACGCGGAAGCGCTCCGGGTCGCGCGCGGCGACGGCGAAGCTCGTCTCGTTGTCCCAGCCCATCGTCGACGGGGTCACGATCGCCGAGATGCCGATCCCGTGCGCGTCGCGGTCCCGCAGGTAGGCCTGCTCGCCGGCCATCGGGTCGACCGAACGGGGGGTGATGTGGACGTGCGCGTCGTTCGCGCGGTGGACGTCCCTGCGCGCGGGGCCGTTCACCAGGCCACCGGTCCGAACGTCTGCCGCGGCAGATGACGTTCGATCTCGTTCACCGTCCGTGCGAGCGCGGCGGTGATCTGCTCCTCCCGCTCGGGGGTGAGCCGAGCGATCGGGACAGAGCAGCTGATCGCGTCGGTCGCGGGCGAGGAGGAGCGCAGCGCGAAGCCGAAGCAATGGATCCCCAGGGAGTTCTCCTCCACGTCGATGGCGTAGCCCCGATGCCGGGTCTCCTCCAGATCGGCTCGGAGTCGGTCGATGCTCGTGAGGGAGCTCTCCGTCATCCGGGGCAGCGGGTCCTGCAGGTGCGCGTCCAGGTCGACGTCGAGCCAGTCCGCGAGGATCGCCTTCCCCATGGCCGTGACGGAGGCCGGCAGGCGCTTGCCGACGCGATTGACGTAGCGGAGATACTGCGAGGACTCCTTCGTCGCGAGATACACGATGTCCGGTCCGTCGAGCCGTCCGTAGTGCACGGTCTCGTCGAGCTCGCGGTTGAGCTCCTCGAGCCAGGGCATGGCCGCACGGAGATAGGGGTCCGAATCGATGTACGTCGTGCCGGCCATCAGCGACTTGATGCCGATCGTGTACAGGGTCCCGCTCGTGTCGCGACGGACCCATCCGCGATCGGCGAGCGTGCGCAGGAGCGCGTACAGGCTGCTGCGGGGGATCCCCAGATCGTCGCCGATGTCCCGGAGGCGCGCGGGCTCGTCGTCCCGCGAGGCGAGGTACTCGAGAACCTCGATCGTGTGGAGCGCCGACTTGACCGGTCGGACCCCGCCACTCGCTGCATCCGCCATGAGACCTCTCCCTCTGGGTTCACCGCCGTGATCGACATCATTGCATCGGTTCGATCTCTATAGTAGCTTATGACTGTCATAGAAGACAGCATCTACATATGGAGACAAACGATGGCGCAGCACCCTCACCCTTTTCGTACGGCGCGGTCCCGTGCGCTCGCTGAGCGGATGTCCGCGGGGATGCGGGAGAAGGTGCTGTCCTTCCCCCTGACGGCCTTCAGCGCGGACGGCACGCGGGTCGCGGAGGAGGCCTTCCGCGCGCATGTCTCCTCGCGGGTGGCCAACGCCGCCGCCGCGGTCTTCGTCGCCTGCGGCACGGGCGAGTTCGGCTCCCTGGACGAGGATGAGTTCCGCACCGTCGTCGGCGTGGCCGTCGACGAGGTGGCCGGCGCCGTGCCGGTGGTCGCCGGCATCGGGTACGGCTGGGCCCAGGCGCGGCGATTCGCCGCGATCGCGGAGGAAGCCGGGGCGGATGCGGGGCTGGTCATGCCGCACTATCTCGTCAGCGCGCCGCAGGCCGGCCTCGCGGCTCATATCCGGCGAGTCTCCGAGAACACCGATCTGCCGCTGATCATCTACCAGCGCGGGCTCGCGGACTACCTGCCCGAGACGGTACAGGAGCTCTCCCAGCTGCCCAACGTGATCGGACTCAAGGACGGCAGGAGCCACTACTCCTCGCTGAAGCTGACGACGCTCTCGGTGGACGACGAGTTCCTCTTCTTCAACGGGGCGCTCACCGCTGAGCTGCAGTACCGTCCCTATGCCAGCATGGGCATCACCGCGTACTCCTCGGCGGTGCACGCGTTCGTTCCCGAGATCGCCAACGCGTTCTTCCACGCCGCGCGGAACGACGACGACGACACCATGGACGCGTTGCTGCGCGTCTTCTACGGGCCGCTGGTCGAGCTGCGCGACGAGGTGCGCGGATACGCCGTCTCGCTGGTCAAGGCCGGGGCGCGGATGCGCGGTCAGAGTGTGGGGCCGGTACGGGCGCCGCTGTACGACCCTCACGATGCCCACATGGTCAGGCTCGAGGAGATCACGCGAGCCGGGCTGACGCTCGTGGGGGCGGAGTTCTGATGGACGCGGCGATCGCCGACCGGCTTCGCTCCGCAGGGATCGAACTGCTGCCGCAGGAGCCGCCGCGCCACCCCTACGAGCCCGTGGTCCGCGATGGGAGCCTGCTCTACACGTCCGGGAAGACGGCGATGCGAGACGGGAGGGTCGTCCATGCGGGTCGGCTGTCCGGTGACGACGACATCGCCCACGGGCAGGAGGCCGCGCGGCTCTGCGCCGTCCAACTGCTCTCCGCGCTGGAAGCGGCGGTCGGGCTGGAGAACGTCGAGCGGGTGGTGAGGCTCACCGTCTTCGTGGCCTCCGGCCCGGAGTTCACCGGGCAGGCCGCCGTGGCGAACGCCGCATCCGAGACGCTGCGGGCGGCCCTCGGCGACGCGGGGAGACACACCCGGTCGGCCATCGGCGTCGCGGCGCTTCCCGGCGGCAGCACGGCCGAGGTCGAAGCGATCGTCCGCCTCCGGACGGAGCATGTCGGATGATCCCCCTCGTGCCGCCGGATCGGATCGCGGAGATCCGCGCGAAGCTGGCCGAGCTGCCGCGCACCCGCCTGGCGTCCCTGCCGACCCCGCTCGATGACTGTCCCCGGCTCTCCGCCGACCTCGCCGGGGTCCGGGTGTACATCAAACGCGACGACCTCACCGGACTCGCCTTCGGCGGCAACAAGGTGCGTCAGCACGAGTTCATCCTGGGCGACGCGATCGCGAGCGGCGCCGACTGCCTCATCCAGGGTTCCGCCTCCCAGTCGAACCATTCGCGGCAGATCGCCGCGGCGGGGGCGAGGCTCGGCCTGGAGACGCACCTGGTGCCGCTGCAGGATGCCCACAGCGACCCCGTCCAGGGGAACTACCTGGTCAGCAACCTGCTCGGCGCCCACATCCACCCGGTGCAGCCCGGATCCTCGGTGATCGCGGCGAAGTCCGAGCTCGCCGCACAGCTGCGTGCGGAAGGGCGCTCGCCGTACGTCGTGGGGATGGGCGCACAGCGAGCGCTGGAGCTGGCCGCCGTCGCCTACGTGGAGGCGGTGCTCGAGATCGTCGAGCAGCTCCCGCCGGACACCACGCTCGACTACCTCTACACGACCTCGCAGGGCAGCACCCAGGCGGGGCTCCTCCTCGCCTGCGAGATGCTGGGCCTGGAGACGCAGGTGGTCGGGATCGGGCCGCTCGACGCCACGCATGAGGCGTACATCGCTCCGGAGGGGATCCTCGAGCTCGTCGTCGGCGCGGCTCGGCGCCTCGGCGTCGAGACCCGGCTCGGCGTGGATGACGTCATCCACGACACGGACTTCGTCGGCCCCGGCTACGGCATCCCGTCGGCAGAGGGCGTCTCGGCTCTGAAACGGCTCGCGTCGACGGAGGGGATCCTCCTGGACCCCGTCTACACCGCCAAGGGGTTCGCGGGCCTCCTCGCGCATCTCGCCACGCAGCGCATCGCCCCTCCGGCGAACGTCGTCTTCCTCCACACCGGCGGGCTGCCGGCGCTCTTCGAGTACGCGGAGTGGCTCACCGCCGCCGGCCCGTCGAGCGGAGGCGGCCGGGCCCCGGCTGATCAACCCGTGCACACGCCCCCATCACGAAAGTAGAGAGAACCATGAATCGCAAGCTGCTCGCCGCAGCGGTCGCCGGCATCGTCGCCGGCGCCATGCTGCTCACATCGTGCTCCTCGTCGTCCCCGGGCTCCGGAGAGGACGGTGCCGCGCAGGAGCTCCGGATCATCGCGACGGAGCCCTCCGCGGGACTCGACCCTGCGGTCGCCGTCACCCAGGCGTCGCTGCGGGTGATGGAGCTGATGTACGACACCCTGATCGACTACGACGAGGACAACAACCTCATCCCGATGATCGCGAAGAGCTGGGAGATGTCCGATGACGGGCTGACCTACGTCTTCACCCTCAGAGACGCGTCGTTCAGCGACGGCAGCAAGATCACGGCGGAGGACGTCGTGTACTCCGTCGAGCGTGCGGCTGCGAGCGAGGCGATGAGCGGCCGGCTCGCCGCGCTCGCCTCGGTGGAGGCGACCGCCGACGGAGAGGTGACGATGACGCTCTCCGAGCCGTCGCGGGTGTTCCTCAACGCCCTGGCGGCGACGGGGAGCGCGGCGATCCTCAAGAAGGAGGCGGTCGAGGGCGACGCGGACTACTTCACCAAGCCGACGGCGACCTCGGGCCCCTGGCAGCTGGACGAGAACGTGCAGCAGAGCCACGCGACCCTCAGCGCGAACAAGAGCTATTGGAACAGCGACCTCTCCCTGTTCGGCAAGATCACCTACACCTACTCGACCGACACCACGGCCATGGCCGCCGCGGTCGAGACCGGCACGGCCGACATGACCTACAACATGCGACCCGCCGACGCCGTGAGGCTGGGCGACGCCGGCACGATCCAGTTCTTCGAGGCGCCGAGCCCCGGCATCCTGTCCTGGGGGCTGGACAAGACGAAGCCGCCGTTCGACGATGTGGACGTGCGTCAGGCCGTCGCCTACATCGCCCCGAGGGCGGACCGCCTGGCCACCTGCTGGAGCAAGATCGGCCCGGTGTCCTACGGCGACCTCATCTTCGAGGGGCAGGACTTCTTCAGCCAGGGCGAGCAGCGGTTCGACCTCGACGCGGACAAGGCGCTGGCCAAGGCCACGGCGCTTCTCGACAAGGCGGGCTGGACCGTCGGGTCCGACGGCGTGCGCGAGAAGGACGGCGTGCGGTTCGCGCTGGAGGTCCCCTACGAGAACACCTGGACCCAGGCGCGCTGCAACACCGAGATGCTCCAGCAGGCGCTTCTGCCGGCGGGCATCGCCATCACCCCGGTCGCCTACGACCGTGCGAACTTCTGGTCGGACGTCGCGGCGGACAAGTTCCAGATGTACCACGCGGGCAACAACTACGCGACGGTGGACGCCTACTTCCAGCAGACGTTCACGTGCGAGGGATCTGCCAACGCACTGATCGCCAAGTGGTGCAACGAGGACGTCGACGCGCTCATCGCCCGGGCGCTCGCATCGAGTGACACGGACGAGGTCAAGGACCTCTACCGTCAGGTGCAGGACATCATCCTCGACGAGCAGCCGACGATCACGACGGGCGCACAGTACGCCGTGATCGGGGCGTCGCCGAAACTGTCCGGCTACTACCCGCGTGCGGATGCGTCGAACCGGGCGCTGATGTACGCCACCCTGGCAGGCTGACGCCCCCCTGTCCGGGGCGGCC
>JBASAE010000386.1:0-9602 GCA_049654285.1 Microbacterium sp. | reverse complement strand
GGGGTGGCGTCCGCGGCGCGGGCATCCGGCATCGACCGCATCCCCGCCGACATCCTCGGCGCGGCCTGCGCGGCGGCGGTGCTCTCCTCGATCCGGGTGTGGGCCGAACAGGGCGCCGGCCAGTCCTCCTTGGACGGCTGCTTCGACGCCGCGCTGCGCAGCATCCACGATCTCCCCTGGGGGTGAGGTGCGAGGCGCCGCTCCCGTAGAATCAGAAGCATCATGGCTACTTTTGGCACGCTCTCCGATCGGCTGACCGAGACCTTCCGCAACCTGCGCACGAAGGGCAAGCTCAGTCCGGCCGACGTCGACGGAACCGTCCGTGAGATCCGCCGCGCCCTGCTCGACGCCGACGTCGCGCTCGTGGTCGTGAAGGAGTTCACCGCGAAGGTGCGCGAGCGCGCACTCGGCGACGAGGTGAACAAGGCGCTGAACCCTGCCCAGCAGGTGGTGCAGATCGTCAACGAGGAGCTCATCGCGATCCTCGGCGGACAACAGCGTCGCCTGGAGTTCGCCAAGACGCCGCCGACCGTCGTCATGCTCGCGGGCCTGCAGGGATCGGGCAAGACGACCTTCGCCGGCAAGCTGGCCAAGCAGCTGCAGGGCGAGGGGCACACGCCGCTGCTGGTGGCCTGCGACCTGCAGCGCCCCAACGCGGTCACCCAGCTCACCGTCGTCGCCGAGCAGGCCGGTGCCGCGATCTACGCGCCCGAACCCGGCAACGGCGTCGGCGACCCGGTGAGGGTCGCGCGAGACGGCGTCGAGCACGCCCGCCGCCAGCAGCACGACGTGGTGATCATCGACACCGCCGGACGCCTCGGTGTCGACGCCGAGCTGATGAAGCAGGCCGGCGACATCCGCAGGGCGACCAACCCCGACGAGGTGCTGTTCGTCATCGACGCGATGATCGGTCAGGACGCCGTGAACACCGCCAAGGCGTTCCAGGACGGGGTCGACTTCACCGGGGTCGTGCTCTCAAAGCTCGACGGCGACGCCCGCGGCGGTGCGGCGCTCTCCGTGGCATCCGTCACCGGACGACCGATCATCTTCGCCTCCACCGGCGAGAACCTCGACGACCTCGAGGCGTTCCACCCCGACCGCATGGCGAGCCGCATCCTCGACCTCGGCGACATCCTCACCCTCATCGAGCAGGCGCAGGCCGCCTTCGACGAAGACGAGGCCCGCAAGGTCGCCGAGAAGCTCGCGAACGAGCAGTTCACCCTGGAGGACTTCCTCGACCAGCTTCAGCAGATGAAGAAGATGGGCTCGATGAAGAAGATGCTCGGCATGCTGCCGGGCATGGGCCAGATGAAGCAGCAGCTCGAGGACTTCGACGAGCGCGAGATCGACCGCACCGAGGCGATCATCCGTTCGATGACCCCGGGGGAGCGGCGCAACCCGAAGGTCCTGAACGGCTCCCGTCGGCTGCGTATCGCGCGCGGGTCCGGCATGACGGTCACCGACGTCAACCAGCTCGTGCAGCGGTTCGACCAGGCCGCGAAGATGATGAAGACCGTCGCGCGTGGCGGCACGCCGCAGATCCCCGGCATGGGGCCGATGGGCAAGCCGGGGGCCTCCTCCAAGCGGGGGAGGAAGGGCGGGTCGAAGGGCGGGTCGCGGTCGGGGAACCCCGCGAAGCGCGCCGCCGAGAATGCCGGGATCGCCGCGTCGAACCCGAATCCGACCGGCTCCGGGTTCGGTCTCGGCGGTCAGCAGGCGCCGAGCGAGACCGATCTCGCGGAGATCCAGAAGCTCTTCGGGAAGGGCTGAGCCCCGCGCGCGGCCGGAGACGAGCCTCGCCGCGCCGGCCCGCCGTCCGACCACGTTCGCGACGCCACTTCCTGCGAGAGGCGCCGCCTCGGGGCACGGTGTGCGTCAGCCTGCGGCGGCCGGGTCCGTCACCTCCACTCCGTGCCGCTCGCGGAGCGCGGTGAGCGTCGCATGGACCTCGGCGTCCGTCTCGGCGGCGTCCCAGCCGAGCAGCGGCGCCATCGCCTCGGCGATCGTGCGAACGGTCCGGGCGTCCGCATCTCCGGTGAACACCAGGTTCGTGCGGCGGAACGCGATGTCGGCGACGTGTCGGGCGTGCTCGCGCTCCACCATCCAGGCGAGCTCCCGCGTGGAGAGCTGATCGCCCAGCAGCGGCTTGTCGTGGTCCTCGGCGAGGAAGGCGGCGACGTGCGCCGCACGGGTTCCGTAGCGGCTGAACAGCGCCCGTCCGCGCGTGGTGTCGCCGACGTTCTGCCGCAGCCACTCCACGGTGCGCCGCGGTGTCTGCGGGTAGCCGTTGCCTCCGCCGATCCGTACCCCCTTGGTATGCGTCACGCGCTGTCGGCCGAGCTCGGAGAGCACACGGTCGGCGAGCGCCTCGCCCAGGGCGCGGAAGGTGGTCCACTTGCCGCCGACCAGGCTCAGCACCGGCGGCAGCCCTGCATCGTGGCGCCGCTCGACCCGGTAGTCGCGCGAGACGAAGCCCGGTGCGGTGTCGTCGTGGTGCGGCAGCGGCCGGATGCCGGAGAACCGGTACACGATCTGCGAGCGATCCACCGGGATCGTCGGGAAGACGTGGCCGATGAGGTCGAAGAAGTAGTCGATCTCCTCCTCGGTGCACAGTGCGGTCTCGCGCGGGTCCGCCTCGATGTCCGTGGTGCCCACCAGCACGCGGCCCTTCAGCGGGTAGATCAGCACGATGCGGCCGTCGGAGTGCTCGAAGAAGATCTCGCGTCCCGCGGTGGCGGCGAGCAGCTCGGGGTGGTCGAGCACGATGTGTGAGCCCTTGGTGCCGCCCATGAACGCCGTGTCGGTGCCCAGCGCCGCGTTGGTGAGGTCGGTCCACGGGCCCGAGGCGTTCACCACGACATCCGCCTGCACCCGGAACTCCGCGCCGGACTCGCGGTCCCGCAGCAGCACGCCGTCGCCGTCGAGGCCGATCGCCTCGACGTAGTTCAGCGCACGGGCGCCCTCGTGCGCCTTCTCCCCGTCGCGCAGCACGTCGAGGGCGAGGCGTTCCGGATCGTGTGCAGAGGCGTCGTAGTACGTCGCGGTGTACTTCACCCGAGGGTCGAGGCGCGGCAGCGCCGCGAGCGACTTCCGCCTGCCATGGAACCGGTGCCGGGGCACCGTGCCGCCGTCGCGCGAGAAGGTGTCGTAGAGCACCAGGCCGGTCTTGATCAGCAGGGCGCCGCGCTCGCGGTGCTTGCCCGCACCGTGCAGCAGGAAGCGGAACGGCGCCGTGAGGATGCCGGAGAACGTGGAGTAGATCGGGATCGTGGTCTCGAGCGGCTTGACGTAGTGCGGTGCGGTCTTGAGCAGGTCGTTGCGCTCCTGCACCGATTCCTTGACGAGCCGGAACTCGCCGTTCTCGAGGTAGCGGATGCCTCCGTGGATCATGTGGCTGGACGCGGACGACGCGCCGGATGCGAAGTCCTCCCGCTCGACCAGCAGCACGTCGACGCGCTGCATGGCCAGGTCGCGGAACGTCGAGATGCCGTTGATGCCGCCGCCGATGATCACGACGGAGGTGCGTCCCTCCTCCTGCGCCGCCCGGACGTCCGCTCGTTCGCTCACGGTCACCCTGTTCTCCTCCATGTTCATTCCGTATCCGTCCTCACGCTCTCATTGCGGTCGACGCACGTCGTCGTCGATCCAGTCCATCGACTTCGTCACCGCTTTGCGCCACAAGCGCAGCCGGCGCTCGCGCTCGTCGGCATCCAGCTGCGGCTCCCATCGGCGGTCCTGCTGCCAGTTCGCCGCCAGGTCGTCGAGCCCCGACCAGAAGCCGACGGCAAGGCCGGCCGCGTAGGCCGCGCCGAGCGCGGTCGTCTCGGCGACGACGGGGCGCACGACCGGGACTCCGAGGATGTCGGCCTGGAACTGCATCAGCGCGTCGTTGGCGACCATGCCTCCGTCGACCTTCAGCTCGGTCAGCGCCACGCCCGCATCGGCGTTGACCGCGTCGAGGACGTCCCGGGTCTGGAACGCGACGGCCTCCAGCGCCGCGCGCGCGATATGACCGCGATTGGCGAACCGGGTCAGGCCGACGATCGTTCCCCGGGCGTCCGGGCGCCAGTAGGGTGCGAAGAGCCCCGAGAACGCGGGGACGAAATAGACCCCGCCGTTGTCATCGACCTGGCGGGCGAGGTCCTCGACCTCGGGTGCGGAGTCGATGATGCCGAGCTGGTCCCGCAGCCACTGGATGAGCGAGCCGGTGACGGCGATCGAGCCCTCCAGCGCATAGTGCGCCGGCTGGTCGCCGAGCTTGTAGCCGACGGTGGTGAGCAGCCCGTTCTTGGAATGGACGATCTCCTCGCCGGTGTTGAAGATCAGGAAGCAGCCGGTGCCGTAGGTGTTCTTGCTCTCGCCCGAGCGGAACGCCGCCTGTCCGAAGGTGGCGGCCTGCTGGTCTCCGAGGATGCCGGCGATCGGGGTCTCGCGCAGCAGCGAGGAGCTCTCCGCCGCCCCGTACACCTCGGAGGAGGAGCGGATCTCGGGCATCATCGATCGCGGAATGCCGAAGGCGGCCAGGATGTCGTCGCGCCATTCCAGGGTCTTCAGGTCCATGAACATCGTGCGCGACGCGTTGGTGACGTCGGTCGCATGGACCCCGCCGTCGACCCCGCCGGTCAGATTCCACAGCACCCAGGTGTCCGTCGTGCCGAACAGCAGGTCCCCGGCCTCGGCGCGTTCGCGGGCGCCCTCGACGTTCTCCAGGATCCAGGCGATCTTCGTCCCGGAGAAGTAGGTCGCCAGAGGCAGACCCACGTCCTGCTTGAACCGTTCCACGCCGCCGTCCTCGGCGAGCCGGTCGACGATCTCCTGGGTGCGGGTGTCCTGCCAGACGATCGCGTTGTACACCGGCCGGCCGGTCTTCCGGTCCCAGACGACCGCGGTCTCCCGCTGATTGGTGATGCCGACGGCCGCGATGTCGTGCCGGGTGATGTCGGCGCGGCTCAGGGCGAGGGCGATCACCTCCTGCACGTTGCGCCAGATCTCCTGTGGGTCGTGCTCGACCCAGCCCGCACGGGGGAGGATCTGCTCGTGCTCCTTCTGGCCGGAGGCGACGATGGTGCCGCCGTGGTCGAAGATGATCGCACGGCTGGACGTCGTGCCCTGGTCGATGGCGATGATGTGCTTCGGCATGTCTTCTTCTCCTTTGAACGATGAAACCAGATCCGGCGGCGCCCTCAGGCCGCGAGGCCCAGCAGTGTCGGTGCGCACAGAGCGGCGATCGCTCCTCCCAGCAGCGGTCCGAGAACGGGGACCCAGGAGTACGCCCAGTCGCTGGTGCCCTTGCCCTTGATCGGCAGGATCGCGTGCGCGATCCGCGGACCCAGGTCGCGGGCCGGGTTGATGGCATAGCCGGTCGGTCCTCCGAGGGATGCGCCGATCCCCACGACGATCAGGGCGACCGGCAGCGCGGTCAGCGGACCGAGCCCTCCGGGGACGCCGACCTCCACGTCGCCGTAGTCGGCGAAGGCGAAGATCGCGAACACCAGGACGAAGGTGCCGATGACCTCGGTCGTGAGATTCCATGAGAAGGACCGGAGACCGGCGCCGGTGGAGAACACCCCGAGCTTGCTCGCGGGGTCGGGCTCGGCGTCGAAGTGCTGCTTGTAGGCGAGCCAGCAGGCCATGGCACCGAGGATCGCTCCGAGCAGCTCCGCCGTCGTCGCGACGGCGAACTGGGTGCCGTCTATCTTGTCGGACAGCAGCAGGCCGAGTCCGACCGCAGGATTGAGGATCGCCCCCGAATAGGCGGAGACGAGCACGCCGGCGAACACCGCAAGCCCCCACCCCCAGTTGATCATCAGGAACCCGCCACCGCGTCCCTTGGTCCCCGCGAGCACGACGTTGGCGACAACGCCGCAACCGAGCAGGATCAGCATCCCCGTGCCGACGAGCTCGGACAGGAAGTACATCCCCAGATGAATATCCGTCATTTTTCTCATTCCCCCCTGAATGAATCGGTCGGCCCCGCCCTCCGGAGGATCCCCTCTGATCTGCGGATGTCGTGGACGGCGCCTGAACTGACACCAGCTTCCGCCAGGATGGATGATCGAGCAAGAATGATGCACATATGTGCAAGACTTCGATGTGGAGGTGGCCATGTCCGGGGAGACCGTCCGTGCTGAGGACGCGAAACTGCACGCGGCGCTCACGGCGTCGCGGCTCTACTACATGCAGGACATGACGATGGAGGCGATCTCGCACGAGCTCGGCACGTCCCGCTCGTCGGTGTCGCGGCTCCTGGCGTTCGCCCGCGAGTCCGGACTGGTGGACATCCGGATCATGTCGCCGTTCGATCGCACGGGAACGATCGAGAACCTCATCCGCGACCGCTATCAGGTGGCCGCCCATGTCGTGCCGACGTCGGACACGGCGAACGACGTCGAGCGTCTGGAGCGCGTGGCGATCACCGCCGGGCGGCTGCTCGCGCAGTTCATCGATTCCAGCATGATCGTCGGCGTCGCCTGGGGATCGACCATCAGCGCGGTGAGCAAGCAGCTGCCGCACAAGGCGACGCACGGCACCACGATCGTGCAGATCAACGGCGCGGGAAACACCCAGACCAGCGGCGTGGAGTACTCCAGCGACATCCTGACCCGGTTCGGGATCGCGTTCGACGCGCAGATCCAGCACTTTCCCGTGCCGGCGTTCTTCGACTCCCCGGACACCCGCGACGCGATGTGGCGTGAGCGCAGTACGATGCGGGTCCTGGACATGCAGAAGAAGATGGACGTCGTGGTGTTCGGCGTCGGCTCGCCTGCGTCCTCGGTCCCCAGCCGTGTGCATGTCGGGGGCTACCTGAATCGGGCCGATTATCAGAGTCTGAGCGATGACGGCGCGGTCGGCGACGTGGCGACGGTGTTCTTCCGGGCCGACGGCAGCTGGAAGGACATCCGCGTGAACGCACGCGCCACCGGACCCGATCTGGACCGCCTGCGGCGTGTGCCCCGGCGCTTCTGCGTCGTCTCGGGGATGTCGAAGCTCGTCAGCCTGCAGGCGGCGATCCAGGGGCGGCTGATCACCGACGTGATCCTGGACGAGCCCCTGGCCCGTGCGCTGATCGGGCGATGAGCGCACGGAACAGGTGGTCGTGCCGGCCGCTGCGGAACCCGTCGATCAGATGGCGCACGCCCGCGTGCGGGTCGCCGCCCGCGGCGTCCGTGACGGCCGGCTGCCACCATCACCCCGGTGCGGGCTGTGTCCTCGAGGAGCCGCTCAGGCTCGCCTCACACATGCGAGGCCCTCGCTCCGACACGCACCGGGGCGTGGTTCGCGCCACTGGAGCGGATCTGGCAGAATAGGACGTCGGACGGCCCGCTCGACCCTCTATCCAGCGCGCCATCCACCCGCAGAGCTTCCACCGGGTGTGCACCCCACGCTCCAGGTGATCAGTTCGTCTTTCCTTCCACACCATTCAGGAGAATCGTGGCTGTCAAGATCCGTCTCAAGCGTTTCGGCAAGATCCGTGCGCCGTACTACCGCATCGTCGTCGCCGACTCGCGCACCAAGCGCGACGGTCGTGTGATCGAGGAGATCGGCAAGTACCACCCCACCGAGGAGCCCTCGTTCATCGAGGTGAACTCCGAGCGCGCGCAGTACTGGCTCTCCGTCGGCGCCCAGCCGACCGAGCAGGTCGCCGCGATCCTCAAGATCACCGGTGACTGGGGCACGTTCAAGGGGGACAAGGACGCGAAGTCCACCCTCAAAGTCGCCGGCGAGAAGGTCGCCTTCGAGGCCGACGCCAAGAAGAAGTCCGTCATCAAGCCCAAGGCCGAGACGAAGGTCGAAGAGGCTCCCGCCGAGGAGGCTCCGGCCGCTGAGGCTCCCGCAGAGGATGCGGCCGAGGCCGCTGCCGACGCGGAGTAATCCCTCGTGCTCGCCGCCGCGCTCGAACACGTCGTCAAGGGGATCGTCGATCACCCGGACGACGTCCGCATCACCGCATCCGCGTCGCCCCGTGGCGACCTGCTCGAGGTGCATGTGCACCCGGATGACCGTGGTCGCGTGATCGGGCGCGGCGGCCGCACGGCCAAGGCGCTGCGCACGCTGATCGCCGCCCTCGCCGACGGACGTCGCGTCCGCGTCGACGTCGCGGACGACTGACGTGGCGCAGGATCGCCCTCAGCCCCGCAATCAGCTCCGCGTCGGGCGGCTTCTCAAGGCGCACGGCCTCAAGGGCGCGCTGAAGCTCGAGCTCTACACCGACGACCCCGACCGGCGCTTCGTGCCCGGTGCGGAGTTCACCCTCCAGGTGCCCGAGGCCTCGCCGTGGCACGGCAAGACCATCACCGTCCGCGAGTACCGCGTGATGAACGGCAGCTCCGTCGTGTTCTTCGACGGCGTGGACGACCGCACCGCGGCGGAGTCGCTGGTGCGCGCGATCCTCTGGGTCGACCAGGACGCCGAAGACGCCGAGGACGCGGAGGAGGACGCCTGGTACGACCACCAGCTGGCCGGCCTCGACGTCGTCCGCGACGAGCGAGTGGTCGGCAAGGTCATCCGCGTCGACCATCTGCCCGCGCAGGATCTGCTCATCGTCAAGACCGACGACCGCGAGGTCATGGTGCCGTTCGTCGCCGCGATCGTCCCGACGGTCGACGTGCCCGGCGGCCGGATCGTGGTCACGCCCCCCGCGGGACTGTTCGAGGACCTGACGGCCGAGGAGGCCGCGGGAGGGGACACCGGCGACGAGCCGGTGTCCGACTGACGCGAACTATCCTCGACGCATGCGCATCGACGTCGTCTCGATCTTCCCGTCGTACTTCGACGGACTGACGCTGTCCCTGCTCGGCAAGGCGCAGGACGCCGGAATCCTCGACCTCGCCGTGCACGATCTGCGTGACTGGACCGGCGACCGGCATCGCACCGTGGACGACACCCCGTACGGCGGGGGGGCGGGCATGGTCATGAAGCCAGAGCCCTGGGGCCGCGCGCTCGACCAGATCGCAGCCGGAGTGCGGCCCACCCTCATCTTCCCCTCTCCGGCGGGCGAGGTCTTCACGCAGCGGACCGCCCGTGATCTGGCGACCCGGGAGCACCTCGTCTTCGGCTGCGGCCGCTACGAGGGCATCGACGAGCGGGTCTTCGAGTACGCGGAATCGCTCGGCGAGGTGCGGCTGATCAGCCTGGGCGACTACGTGCTGAACGGGGGAGAGGTCGCCGTGATGGCGATGGTCGAGGCGATCGGCCGACTCATCCCCGGGGTGGTCGGAAACCCGGAGAGCCTGGTCGAGGAATCGCACGAGGACGGGCTGCTGGAGTACCCGTCCTACACGAAGCCCGCGGTCTGGCGCGACCGCGAGGTGCCCGAGGTCCTGCTCAGCGGGAACCACGGCGCCATCGCCGCCTGGCGCCGCGAGCAGCAGCTCGAGCGGACCCGCATCCGACGTCCCGATCTGCTCCGCTGACGAGCCCGTCCAGGCGGGCGGCGTACGCTGCCGGGGTGAGACTCTGGTCGGTGCATCCGCGGTACCTCGACGCAAAGGGGCTGGTGGCGTGCTGGCGTGAGGCGCTGCTCGCGCAGGCGGTGCTGGCCGGACGCACTCGGGGCTATGCGCGTCATCCGCAGGTGGAGCGGTTCCGGGCGGCGACCGATC
>JBASAE010000385.1:0-1535 GCA_049654285.1 Microbacterium sp. | reverse complement strand
CGCGCAGGGCGACGGCGTGAGCGAGCAAGCCATCGAGCGCATGCGCGCGGAACTCGGGCTGGATCAGCCCATCCCCATCCAGTACCTCAACTGGATCTCCGGCTTCTTCATGGGCGACTTCGGCTCCTCCTACTTCAGCAAGTACGACGTCGGCCTCCTGATCGCCCAACGTCTGCCCGCGACGGTGTCGCTCGCCGCGGCGGCGCTGCTGCTCACCATCGTCATCGCCCTGCTCGCCGCGGTGCTGCCCCTGCGGCTTCGCGCCCCCTGGCTCGAGCGGATCGTCAACTTCTTCACCGCCGTCGGTCTTGCCGCGCCGGCCTTCGTCATCGGGATCGTGCTCGTGCTGATCTTCGCGAGCTCCATGAAGCTGCTCCCCCCGAGCGGATACGTGGCCTTCGCAGACAACCCCGGTCAGGCGCTGCGCTACCTCACCCTCCCCGCCCTCACTCTGTCGATCGCCATCGCGCCGCAGCTGATCCGCTACCTGCAGGGCTCGATCGACGAGACCAGACACGCCACGTTCGTGCGCACCGCCCGCGGTAAGGGAATCGGATGGGGCGGCACCGTCAACGGACACATCGTGCCCAATGCGCTGCTTCCCGCTCTGACCTCCCTCGGCATCACCGTGGGATCGCTCCTCGGCGGCACCGTCGTGGTTGAAGCCGTGTTCGCCTGGCCGGGCATCGGACAGCTCGTGATCGACGCCGTCAACAAGCGCGATTACGCGATCGTGCAGACCGTCGTGCTCATGGCGGCCGCCGTGTTCGTCGTGGTCACGCTCATCGTCGACCTGCTGTACGGCGTGATCGATCCTCGCCTGCGTGTCTCCACCCGCCGCACACGAAGGGCATTCCCCACGGCAGACGCGCAAGACGACGCGCTCTCTCAGACATCGACCGAGAACACGGGGGTCTCCGCATGAGCACGACGACCATCGCCATCCGCACCTCTCACTCCCGGCACTCGCTCCTGCACAGACTGCTCCGGGATCGGTCGGTGATCATCGCCGGTGCGACCATCGTCGTCATCGCCGTCGTCTCGGCGCTCTCTCCGCTCATCTTTCCCACGTCGAACCGCATCGATGCCCCCTCCCGGTTGCTGCCGCCGTCGCCGCAGCACTGGTTCGGCACCGACGAGCTGGGACGCGACCTGCTCGCCCGCATGTCCCATGCGGGTCAGCTGACGCTCGTCATCGCCCTCGGAGCGATGGCGATCTCGATCATCCTGGGGGTCATCTGGGGCATGCTCGCCGCATCCTTCGGCGGATGGGTGGAAGAGATCCTCATGCGCACCGCCGACGCGGTCATGGCCGTGCCGATGATCCTGTTCGCGCTGGTGTTCGTCGCCGCTCTCGGCAGCAGCCCGGAGGTGCTCATCATCATCCTCGGCATCGTGAAGGCGCCGTTGGTGGCGCGAGTGACCCGGTCCTCGACGATGGTCGAGCTCAAAGCGGACTATGTGCGCGGCCTCACCGTGGTGGGACTGGGCAAGGCACGCATCCTGTTCCGCGAGATCCTGCCCAACGTCTTCCC
>JBASAE010000384.1:0-3468 GCA_049654285.1 Microbacterium sp. | reverse complement strand
ACGTACTCGCCCGCGATGAAGTTGCGGATCGCACGGCCGCCCGCAGCGGATGCCCGGGGGAAGGCGGCCGTCGTCGTCTGAGTGCTCATAGGATCGACGGTAGGCAACTAGGTTGATGCCCACAAATACTCAAATGCGGTTTTTCCATGCCCATTCGGCTATAGTTCCGGCATGGCCGTGGATCGTCTCCTCGATGGACGCCTGAAGATCAGGCACCTGGTGCTCGTCACCGCGATCGCCGATGAGGGCACCCTGGTGCGCACGGCGCAGGCGCTGCACGTGACCCAGCCGGTCGTCACGCGTGGGCTGCGCGAGGTCGAGGAGCTGCTCGGCGTCGCCCTGTTCGAGCGGATGCCCCGGGGCGTGAAGCCCACCGAGTACGGCCGCGCGTTCATCGACCGCGCGCGCTCGGTGCTCGCCGAGCTGCGCACCGCGGACGAGGAGGTCCGGCTGCTGCAGACCGGTCGTCATGGCGTGGTGCGGGTCGGCACCCACCTGGCCGGCTCCAACCTGCTGCTGCCCCGGGCGATCGCCGCGCTCAAGGCCGAGCACCCCCAGCTGACCGTGGTGGTGCGCGAGGGCACGCCGGACACCCTGCAGCAGCTGATGCTCGCCGGCGATCTCGATCTGATGGTCGGCCGGCTCTCGCCCGCGGCCTCGCCGCGCCTGGAGCAGGAGCGGCTGCACCAGGAGCCGATCCGGCTGGTCGCCCGGGCCGGGCATCCGGTGCACGGGCATCGGCGCGCCTTCCTCACGGACCTGGTCGACTATCCGTGGATCTTCCCGGTGGCGCAGACCGCGTTGCGCGATGAGCTGGAGGCGGTGTTCTTCCAGGAAGGGCTCCCGCTGCCAAAGGACCGCGTGGAGTGCACGTCGATGCTGACCCTGCGGCACCTGCTCGTGAACACCGATGTGATCGCGGCGCTGCCGATGTTCATCGCGATCGACGATCGCGACCTGCGCCTGCTCGACACCCCGCTGAACTCGATCCGACGCTCGGTCGGCGTCACGCTGCCGAAGGACCGCACGCCGTCGGGCGGCACGTCCGCGCTGCTGACCCACCTCCGCGAGGAGGGGGCCAAGCTCGCCGCCCTCGAGGCCGACTACACCCACAGCGAGCGCTTCGCCCGCTGAGGCCGCCCGCGGGCATCCGGCATCGCGCCGAGGTATGCCCTTTCCGTCATGGCGTTGTCGCGAATAGACATTGGCGAACATTGCATTTTGGATCCAATCTTGAATGACGACGCGGAGGTCGCGTCGAAAGATCTGATCCTTGGAGGCGACATGGCGGGCTCTCCGTACGTACCCACCGCGAAGAAGTACGACCCGAAGGACTTCCCCCGCGTCGAAGGCGAGCCGGCCGATCCGGCGCCCGGCAGCTGGGGCATGCAGCCCGACGGCTCCTTCCTTCCCCCGGCGCACAGCCCCTCGGTTCCTCGCGACGTCTTCGTCGACTGGCCCGGCCAGCTCGACCACTACGACGAGGAGACCTACGTCCACAACGCCACCGCCGAGGCGTTCTATCCGATCGTGGTCAACACCAGCCACTCCTGGCAGTGCATCTACGACTGGGACGGCAAGCGGTACATGCTGCACTACGGCGGCGGCAACCACTGGAAGCTGTACGACATCACCGACCCGCGCGCCCTCACGATCGTCGACGAGGAGCAGTGGGGCTGGGACGACCCCCGCCCGCAGTTCGGCGCGACCACCGTGCAGTTCAACGAGAAGCTCGGCAAGCACATCGCCGTCCAGGCGAGCGAGACCCCGCGCTACTTCCTCAAGGGCCGCGTCGCCAACAAGCACATCGACGACACCGTCGAGGGCCAGCTCAAGGAGTGGGAGGGTCTGCGCGGCTTCCGGATGTGGGAGATGACCGGCCCCAGCCCGCGCGACTGGACGCTGATCACCGAGGTCTCCACCGACCCGAACCATGGGCCGGACGAGATCCAGGAGGGCAACGGCGTGCTCGACCTGCCGGTCTACTACGGCGACAAGTACCTGTTCGTCGCGACCGCGCCGGACAACACCTTCACCAACCAGCCGTACAAGACCACGCTGTGGACCGCCGGTCACGCGGCCTACGACGTGTCCGACCCCGCCGACCCGAAGCTGCTGTCGCAGTGGTGGGTGCCGGGATCCCGCGTCGGCGAGGAGGACTCCGAGTACCTGACCAGCAACGAGCGCTGGGACAACAAGACCTCGTGGTTCGGCTCCCGGATGGGCGTCTTCATGCCCCGCTCGGTCGAGTCCGGGTACACCTATGCCTACGCCGCCCAGGGCGGCCAGGGCTTCTTCGTGCTCGACGTCTCGGACCCTGCGAACATCCACCACGTCGGCTGGTGCCACCTGCCGGTGAGCGTCGCCGGCACCGAGGGCGACAACGTCGACACCACCCAGGTCGAGGAGACCGGCTACGTCTACGTCTCGGGCTACCCGATGAACACCGACTGCTACGAGCCGGCCAAGGAGATCTACCAGATCGACGTCTCCGACCCGACGAATCCCCGCGTGGTGCGCACCCTGCCCCGTCCGGTCCCGCCGGCGGGCGCGAAGATCACCGACTACGCGCAGCGCCGCGGATCGTTCGGCCCGAAGCGCTCGGGCTACTTCACCAACACCGGCACCCCGCACGGCGGCGTGATCCCCTACGCCTTCTACGCCGGCGGCCTGCAGATCTTCGACGTCAACGACCCGGAGAACCCCACGGTGGGCGCCTACTTCGTCCCGCCGATGGGCCTGAAGGCGGACGACGACATGGCCGCACCGGTGCACGGCATCTTCGTGGAGTGGGACCGCAACGTCATCTGGCTGTTCGCGAACCACGGCATCTACGCCGTCTCGACGCCGCTGCTGGGCGAGGTCGTCACCGGACTTCCCGGCGCCGACTGAGCGCGTGCATCCGCCGCCCGCGACCCCTGCGTGCGGCGGATGCGGCACCCACCGAAAGACTTCCGACCGGACATTGGAGCCCCGTTGATGAAGACAGCCGACAGCACGGCAGGCGGACGCCTGGTCGTGGACGCCCTGGAGAAGGACTACGAGCTCGACGGCGCGGCCGTACCGGTCGTCAAGGGCGTGACGTTCACGATCGAGCCCGGCATGTTCTACTCGCTGCTCGGCCCCTCCGGCTGCGGCAAGACCACGACGCTGCGCTGCGTGGCCGGCCTGGAGAAGAGCAACGGCGGGGTGATCTCGCTCGACGGGAAAGTGCTCTCCACCGGCGCCGAACACGTCTCGCCGGACAAGCGCGACATCGGCATGGTGTTCCAGAACTACGCGATCTGGCCGCACATGACGGTGTTCGCCAACGCCGTGTTCCCGCTGCAGGTGTCGGGCGGCCGGGTCTCCAAGAAGGAGGCCCGCACCCGCGCGATGGAGGCGCTCGAGCTCGTGCAGCTCGACCACCTCGCCGAGCGGCCCGCCACGGCGCTGTCGGGCGGCCAGCAGCAGCGTCTCGCCCTGGCC
>JBASAE010000383.1:0-7582 GCA_049654285.1 Microbacterium sp. | reverse complement strand
TCCACCTCCTTTCTTCCCGCGCGGATCGGCGTCGGCGTCGGTCACGTCGCTGCGACGACAGCGCCGACGACGGCCAGCCCCAAGATGACACCCCGGTAGAACGAATCCCAGCTCGGAGCCTCCATCGCATCGAGTTCTTCGTATTGCAATGACCCGGTCAGGTATTCAGTCATTTCTTCTCACCTCCTCCCCTTGCCCGTACGATCTGTCGAGAAGCAATCGAACGTCATCCGTCGTGATCCCTCGCAGCATGGGGAGACGTGAGCCCCAGGAACGTTCCACGGCGCGAGCGACCTCATTTCGAACCTGGATGCTCGGTGGCAGTGCCCGGTCGATCTCCCATCGAGAGATCAGAACGGCGATGCCCTCGGAGGGCGTCTCCGGAAGCCCGGCGTTCATGGCCACCGCTCCCCAGAAGCACCGGAGGCTCGACGCATCACCCCACCTTTGGTCGCCCGCCTCGACTCTCGCCCACAGCGAGGAGATGATCGCCGCCGTAGCCACCATCTTGCGGACGCCGTGGTGGTAGGAGAGCTCGTTGGCGACGTACCAATGCCGGGCACTGTACGGGTCGCGCCCTCGCAGGGCTGCTGTCCGTTGCGTGGCTGCACTGAGTCGCGCTATCCGCAGCCGCTGTGCGGGGCCATAAGATCCCTGCGACCCGGCATGGACGAGCGCCCGCGCAATCGCCACCGAATCCGCCCGCGCGCGGCTGGATCCACGCGGGCTCGTGCTAGCCCCTGCTGTGCGGAGGAGCGCTTCGAGGCACCCTTCGCGAACGGCCGCGTCGGACAACGACAGGTAGTTCTCGGCGTCGAGGATCGCGTGATGCCCGCGAAGCTGCTGGCCGACGATGAGCCGGTACCCGAAGCCGTTCTTGAGAATCGCGACGCCGTTGGTCTCGGACGATGTGCCCAGCGTGGTCGGCACTGCGGCGAACTCAGAGACCGGCGCCCCACCAGGGGGGAGGAACGTGAGAGCTGATCTCTCCGCACGCTCGATCGCATACGGAAGCAGCGGGGTCTGCGCCATCGCCAGCGATGACAGCTTCGCAGCATCGATAATCGTGCCCCCGCCGATCGCAACGATAAGCTCCGGTCGCTCGTCGCGGACACCCGCGGCGAGGGCGCGCACGGTCTCGACATCCACCTCCGCGGGATCCAGTCCGACGACGCGAGCCTCCCTGTCCGGCACCGCGCTCGCGATATCCATCCGAGAGTCCGCGATGACGAACGTACGGCGGCCGCGAGACAGCGCTCGGAGCGCCTGGCACGTGATGCCGATCCCCCTTCGGACGATCGGTAGGCCCCTAGCCTTCGCCGGAGTCACCGTTCACCGGCCCGGAACCACCCGATACCGCACCGCACTGCGGCATCCAATTCGGCAAGGTCGTCGTCGTCGTACCCATATGCGGGGATGAGCTCGATCGCGCTCGGACCTGGCTGCACGATCGCGCCGTGATCGGCGATGGCGGAGACCACTTCCTGCACCTCGTGCGAAGTAAGCCCGATGCCGTCGGGGTGCGCCAGCGCCAGCCCGAGAAAGCACCCGCGACCAGTGATGTCCACGACGATGCCATCGGCGACGAGCCCATCGGCGAGCCGGCGCAGTCTGACGCTCAGATCACGCGTCGTCGACAGGACGTCCATTCGATCGAGTTCTTCGATGACCGCGAGGATCGCGGCCGCACATGCCGGAGTCCCCGCCTGAGTCTCACCATGCACGAATGTCCACCTGGCGTCGATGAACTCCCTTGCCACCCGCGACCCGATGAGGATCGCGGCCGCGCCCATCGCACCGTTCGTCAGCGCCTTGGAGAGCAGGAGCACATCCGGTGCGCTCGCCCACTCTCCCGAGGCGAACAGAGGTCCGGTCCGACCGAATCCCGTCGCCACCTCATCTGCAACGAGAAGGAAGCCATGCCGTTCGCGCATCTCCAGGATGCCGTTCACGAATCCCTCGGACAGGGCGAGAGCCCCGCTCCCGAGAACCGGCTCCACGACGACCGCGCCCACGCGATCTCCCTCACGCTCCAGGAGGCGCTCAAGCTCGGCGACGTCGTCATGCGCGACGTGGCGGATGGCACGTCGATCGACCGAGTACATCCGCTGCAACAGCTCATCACCGCTCAACGCATGGCTGCCGTACATCGTGCCGTGATAGCCGCCTTTGAGACCCACGATGACGGAGCGGGCCGGCTCTCCCCGCTGTGCCCAGTACTGGCGGACGAGCTTCATGGCGGCATCGTTCGCCGCACCGCCCGATGTCGAGAAAACCAGGCGCTGGTAGGCTGTTCGCCCGGCAAGCCCTACGAGTGCATCGGCAGCATCCTCGGCATAGCTATGGGATGTGCGGAAAAGCGACAGGTACGAGGCGTCAAACAGGGTTCGCGCGACAGCCTCGGCGACCGCCGGGTTGCCGTATCCGAGTGGGACATTCCACAGCCCGCTCGTCGCACACAGGCGAGTCGAGCCATCGGCGTACTCGACACGGTGCCCGTGCGCGCGAACAGCGGTCTGCCCCGGTCCGAGCACAGCGTTGGCGGGAAGCAACGACGGCCACAGCGACGACGTGCCGTTCACAGGCGTGGGCTCCGCTGAGCGGCGGGCAGCGATGCGTGCCCCGGGTGGATGTCGAGCCGATCGTGCGCCTGTTCGCAAAGCCGGCGGGCGTCGAGCTCGGAAACCGCGAGCTGCGCCGAGATGCGAGAAGCCGCGAGATCCGTCGCGCTCGAGGTCTGGACGATCTCGACGACGGCGGCCGTCGTTTCCGAAAGCCTCTGCCGCCGGAGTGTCGTCGGGCTGGCGAGGATGAACTCACCAGCGGCTGTGACGATGAGCGGATCCTCGACGACGGGCTCGGCATCTGCGAGCCCGTCGTCGACGATCGACCAGCCGAATCCGCTGATCCGATCGATGTTCAGATCGAGTCGCAGCATCTTGGTGAGGTCTCCTGCTCGGACACAGCGCGCAAGCCATGGACGTGAACACAGATCGTTCGCGATGTCGTCCAGCGGCGCGATGCCGCCGAGCGTCGCGAGACGCGGGTGCCACTGTGCTGTCGCCGCCACGAGGTCGTCACCGAGATCTATCCCTTGGGCCCCGAGAGCCACACGTCCGTCCTCGCGCAGATGCAGCGAGCGCGGGGGCTCCTCCTCGAAGGGGGCGACGAGCGCCTCACGGTCGGCGAGCTGCATCTTCGGATCGACAAGCGCACCGGGGAACACCCCGGTGCGCCGGGCGATATCCACGTCGTCGATGAACGCGGACCATCCCGCCTTGTCCATGAACCGCACGACTGTCGGCCCGAGGATCTCTACGAAACCGGCTGCGACGTAGTCCAAGAGCTCGATCCTGCGATCGCTCACGAAGAGCTCGTCGCCGACCTCGCGCAGATCTCCGCCGTAGCCCACGACTGATGCCCCGTACCCGGCGACGGCGTCGGCGTCGGCAGCTGTGACGATCGCCACGTCGTCCTCTCTCAAGACGGCAGCGAGAGACGCGGCTGCGTGCGGCTCGGCGAAGAACACACGCCCGATGTCGGTGTTCCTTCCGCTGATCCAGTTCTGGATCGTTCTCGCGACCTGGAGGTCGAGCTCAGCTGCACTCACGTGATGTCTCCCGGGTCCACTTCGATTGGGCGTCGCGACCTCGGGGGGACAGGGGCGATAAGACCGCCTCGGCCCTGCAGAATCGGGCAGGAGCTCTGGGCGGCCAAGGAGAAGTTATCACGGCGTGGAGAGCAATATTCAGGAATTCATGTCCCCTTTTCGGATGACAAAAAAGGACAGCATTCCCAAAATCGGAACATTCTTTTCTGTTTTTCGGAACACCGTTCCCTGCCTGTCCCCCAAAGGGAGGACAACCGTCTGAATGGGAAATGACGAGGCGACAGATTGCACATAGAATGCGAAACATGATGATGAGCCATGAAAGCGATTCCCGCGGAGCGATGTGGTCGAAAATCCTTTTCGGAATAGCTGTCATCGGCTTCGGTGTCTCTCTCATCGGCGACGGATTCGTGTGGTGGAATCTCGCCACATCCGCCGGCCTTGCCGTGCTCGGCATGACGCTCATCGCCGTCGGGATCCGCGACCTGGCAAGGTCGCCCCGCCTTCAGCGGCCGGGCGACGAGATCGCAGAGCCACATCCGGACCGACCCCCCGTGCGCAGGGACGTCCTCCAGACTCCCCAGGATCGTTGAGCGGAGAGTGCGCGGAGCGCGCAACCGAGACGGCCCGGAATACTCACGGCGCACCCGGCATCGTGATGGGCATCCGCGGCGACCGGTGAGGACGACACCCTGCCGCGTCGGACGTCGAGGCCGCCATCCGTGAGAGCCTTCGCGTGTGCGTCGATGTTCTCTCGCCGTGCCCGCCTGATCCGCTGAAGGCCGCGGCCTGGCCCTGTGCACGGCTGGATATCCCCGAGCCCGTCGAAGGGCGACTTCCCCGAGCCCGTCGAAGCGCCCCAGACACCCCTCCCGCACCGATCCGGGCGTAGGGTCGGGACGTGGCATCATCCCGCACCGCACCGCACCTGGCATCCGGGCAGCGCCTCGTCGTCTCGATCGCCGTGCTCGCCTCCTTCGTGACCTTCCTCGACGGCACCGTCGTGAACGTCGCCCTGCCGGCCATCAGTCGCGAGCTCGGCGGCGGCATCAGCACCCAGCAGTGGGTGGTCGACGCCTACCTCATCACCCTCAGCGCGCTGATCCTGCTGGCCGGGTCGCTGTCCGACGCCTACGGCCGGGTGCTGATCATGCGGATCGGGCTGATCGCCTTCGGCGTGGCCTCCCTCGCCGTCGCGGCGGCCCCCGATCCGCTCGTGCTGATCATCGCCCGCGCCGCCCAGGGCGCGGCGGGCGCCCTGCTCGTGCCGAGCTCCCTCGCGCTGATCACCGCGACGATGCGCGGCGGGACCCAGGCGCGCGCGATCGGCGTGTGGACGGCGTTCACCACCGCCGCGCAACTGGTCGGCCCGCTGATGGGCGGGCTGTTCGTGGACTTCCTGTCCTGGCGGTTCGTGTTCCTCATCAACGTGCTGCCGATCACGGTGAACCTGGTGCTGCTGTCGCGACTCCGGCTGCCGGAGCATCCGCGCGGGGCGAAGGTCGACTGGCTCAGCGGCCTCCTCGGCGCGGCGGGGCTCGGCGGCGTGGTCTTCGCGCTGATCGAGCAGCCGAACCTGGGCTGGCACTCCCCCGCGATCTGGCTGCCGCTGATCGGGGGCGCGGCGCTGCTCATCGCCTTCCTGCTGCGTCAGGCGCAGGTCGCCCGCCCGCTGATGCCGCTGGACATGTTCCGGGTGCGCAACTTCGGCTGGGGCAACCTCTCGACGCTGTTCGTGTACGCCGCGCTGTCGCTGAACGGCTTCGTGGTGGTGGTGTACCTGCAGCAGGGCGCCGGGCTCGGCGCCACCGAGGCGGGGCTCGCGAGCCTGCCGGTCACCGTGCTGATGATCGTGCTCAGCTCGCGGGTCGGTGCCTGGGCCGGGCGGTACGGCCCGCGCGTCTTCATGACGGTCGGCCCGCTGCTGATGGCGGCCGGAGCTCTCCTGCTGCTCACCGTCGGCGTCGAGTTCGACTACTGGTGGCAGGTGCTGCCGTCGATGATCGTGATGGGCCTGGGCCTCGCACTCACGGTCGCCCCGCTGACCGCCGCGATCCTCGGCGCGATCGACGAGAGCCGCAGCGGCATCGCCTCGGCGGTCAACAACGCCGTCTCCCGCGTCGCAGGCCTGCTGGTCGTCGCGATGCTGTCGACGATCGTCGGCGGGATGCTCGATCTACAGGGCTTCCGTAACGCGGCGATCGTCACGGCCGTCCTGATGGCCGCCGGCGGCATCGTGTCCTGGATCGGCATCCGTCGGAACCCCGTCGAGGAGGACACTGCGTCATCCGACGCCCACGCTGCTTGACCCCTTCCCGCCCGAGGATCACACTTTCCCCATGGCACTGCAACGAGGCATCGTCACCGACAACGTCGACCCCGGCGGACTCGGCCGAGTCCGGGTCGAACGACAGGTCGTCATCGTCCGCTCGGACTGGGCACAGGTCGTCACTCCGGTCGGCTCGCGAGCGATCGACCCTCCCGATGTCGGCACCGTGGTCTGGCTGATGTGCGAGAACGACGACGAGGACTATCCCGTCGTCCTCGGCACCGTTCCTCCCGTCGAGCTCTGAGCCGAGGGAGGATAGCGTGGGGAGATGATCACCCGCGAACTCGCCCTCGCACTGCGTGACGCCGGACTGGTCTGGCACCCGGCGGAAGGCGATCGCTTCCAGCTCGACCTTCCGGAGGACGTGGAGCTGGAGGTCGAGGCCGACGTGTTCACCGTGAGCGGGATGACGATCGAGGCCCGTGGCACGACCGGCGGGACGTACCTCGCCTTCAACGGCACGACGGAGTGGGCGCTGGACTCCGTCGCCGTCGCGGACGCCGTATGGCTGCCCCGTGAGGATCAGCTGCGGACGCTGCTGCGCGGCACGTTCCGCAGCCTGGTGCGCCTGGAGGACTCCTTCCAGGTCGAGATCCAGATCACCGACGAGCGACGGCGCTTCGAGCATCCCGACCCCTCCGAGGCATACGGCAGGGCGCTGCTGGAGCTGATCTCCCGCTCGCGCTGACTCGGGCCTGCGCTCCTCAGCGCCGCGCCGCGAGGAGGTCCTGCACCTGCCGGTGGGCAGAGGGGTCGAACGCGACGATCCGCACGACCTCGACCCCCGTCCGCGCGGCACCGATCGTGTCGATCGCTGCCGCGATCGCGTCCTCGCGCGGCCATCCGTAGACCCCGGCGCTGATCAGCGGGAAGGCGATGCTGCGCGCATCCAGCTCGTCGGCGACCTGCAGGGCTCGGCGGTAGCAGGACTCGAGCAGCGCACGATCGCGCTGTCCCGCATTCCAGTTCGGGCCCACGGTGTGCACCACCCAGCGAGCCGGCAGCTCACCCGCGGTGGTCCAGCCCGCATCCCCCGTGGCGAGTCCGTGCGGGAACCGCGCCCTGCAATCGCGCAGGATCGCGGGACCCCCGACGCGGTGGATGGCGCCGTCGACGCCGCCTCCGCCGCGCATGGCGTTGTTCGCCGCGTTGACCACGACATCGACCCGCTGGGCGGTGATGTCGCCGAGTACCGCGTCGATCTCGGGCATGACTCCAGTATGCGACGGCCTGCCCGATGCGGGGTCGGTGCCGACGGAGTCGACGATCAACCGAGTCGGCGCTGCAGGTCGGCGTAGCCGAGCGTGCCGTCGAGGAAGCCGAGCGTGCCGGTGTCGATCAGCTCGCGGCCGGCCCGCTCCAGGGCGGCGAACGCCACTCGGGCGAGGCTGCCGCCCACACTCACCCGGGTGACCCCCAGCGAGAACAGCGTCGGCACGTCGATCACGGGCGCGGTGAGGCCGGCGACGACGTTCAGCGGCACGGGGATCTCGACGGCGAGGCGACGGATCGTGCCGGCGTCCTGCACTCCCGGCACGAAGACGCAGTCCGCGCCCGCCTCGACGTAGCGGAGAGCCCGCCTGATCGTCTCGCCGAACGGATCGCCCTCGAACCGCGAGAAGTACGGATCGGTGCGGGCGTTG
>JBASAE010000382.1:0-1919 GCA_049654285.1 Microbacterium sp. | reverse complement strand
CTCCAGGTGCTTGACGAGCCCGCGCAGGGAGTTGCCGTGCGCCGTGACCAGCACGGTCTTCCCGGCCTCGAGGTCCGGAACGATCGCGCCCTCCCAGTAGGGCAGGAGGCGATCGATGACGAGCTTGAGCGACTCGGTGCGCGGGACCTCACCGTCGATGCCGGCATAGCGCGGGTCGTCCACCTGGCTGAACTCGCTGGCGTCGTCGAGGGGCGGCGGCGGCACGTCGAAGGAGCGGCGCCACAGCTGGAACTGCTCGGGGCCGAACTCCTCCAGCGTCTGGGCCTTGTCCTTGCCCTGCAGGGCGCCGTAGTGCCGCTCGTTCAGCCGCCACGAGCGGGCCACCGGGATCCACAGCCGGTCGGCGGCGTCGAGCGCGATGTTCGCGGTCTGGATCGCCCGGCTCAGCAGCGAGGTGTGCAGCACGTCGGGCAGGATGCCGGACTCGGCCAGCAGCTCCCCGCCGCGACGCGCCTCGTCCTTGCCCTGCTCGGTCAGGCGGACGTCCACCCATCCGGTGAAGAGGTTGAGCTGGTTCCATTCGCTCTGGCCGTGGCGGAGCAGGATGAGGGTGCGCGTCATGCTCTCAGCCTATCTGTGGGCGGGGTGCGGCCTCGCGCTACGCGCGCGTCGACGGACCTCGACAGGCGTCATCCGGGCCCGAGGGAGAGGTCGGCAGGGATGCCCGGACCCGAGGTCGTCCTCGGGCGGTGCCCACGGGAGGAGACGTCGCTCCAGAGACCCGGGAACCCCCGGTCTTCCTCCGCGCCGCGATCGCGGTGCAGCGCCGATCCGGGAGAATGGAGGCATGGCGTCACCGATCGGGCAACCCACACGGGGCACGACGGGGACGAACCGGCTGCGGAGGAACGATCGGGCGATCGCGGCGTCCGCGGCCTTCCGCCGGGCGGCGGATCCGCTCGTCGTGGATCTCGGCTTCGGGGCGAGCGGGGTGACGGCGTTCGAGCTCGCGAGGCGGCTGCGTGCGATCCGATCGGACGCCGAGGTACTCGGCCTCGAGCTCGATCCCGAGCGCGTCGCCATCGCGCGTGCGCAGCTGGAGGGGGTCAGGGCGGGCCTGACACCGTTCCCGGCCGACCTGTCGGTGGACTTCGCGCGCGGCGGGTTCGAGGTGCCGGTCCCCGGCGCGCGCCGGCCGGCGGTGATCCGCGCGATGAACGTGCTGCGCCAGTACGACGAGGCCGACGTCCCGGACGCCTGGTCGCAGATGGCCTCCCGTCTCGCACCCGGTGGGCTGCTCTTCGAGGGCACCTGCGATGAGATCGGCCGCATCGCCTCGTGGGCCGAGGTCGACGGTCACGGTGTCCCACTGCGCTTCACGATCTCTCTGCGGCTCTCCGGGCTGGAGCACCCCGGGGTCGTCGCCGAGCGGCTGCCGAAGGCGCTGATCCACCGGAACGTCCCTGGCGAACGCGTGCACGACCTGCTCACGACGCTCGACCGGGAGTGGGAGCGCGCCGCCCCGTTCTCGACGTTCGGTGCGAGTCAGCGCTTCGTCGCCGTCGTCGCGGCACTGCGCGACCAGGGCGTCCCCGTGCTCTCAGGCCGCCGCCGCTGGCGCCTGGGCGAGCTCACCGTACCGTGGAGCGTGGTCGCACCCGCCGCACCCGGTCGTTGAGCGAGGAGCGGGCGCCGCAGAGGAACTCTGTTCCACGGCGGTGTCCGCCGGGTTTCACCCCGGTCGGCCTACGGCCTCCCTCGCTCACCCGGAGAGGGAACGGTCGTCGGGCGCAGACGGTGCTCGACCACCGGGAGATGGGGACTCAGGCGCGGCGCGGGTCCTGGCCTTCGGGCCGGCGGGACAGGCGCGTCAGCCGGGGCACCTCGGCGGTCGCGCCGGCGTCGGCCGGCACGATCACCTGCTGCGCCGCGGCGATCCGGACGCCGTCCGCGAGCAC
>JBASAE010000381.1:0-4369 GCA_049654285.1 Microbacterium sp. | reverse complement strand
GGCTGGTGGCGACGCCGCAGCTGCCGATGAAGGCCAACGGCTCGGGCGACGTGACCGCTGCGCTGTTCACCGCGCACTACGTCGCGACCGGCGACGCGAAGACGGCACTGGAGCGCACGGTGTCCAGCGTCTTCGACCTGCTGACCCTCACCCTGGAGTCGGGGGAACGCGAGCTCCGGCTGATCGAGGCCCAGGAGTTCTACGCCCACCCGCGGATGCAGTTCACAGCGCGCCAGGTGCGCTGAGCCCAGCTCACGCCGGCCAGGCGTTCGCCACGGCCTCCCTGACCTCGCCGAGGAGCTGCGGCAGCGCCTTGGTCCTCGCGATGATCGGGAAGAAGTTGGCGTCCGATCGCCAGCGCGGCACGATGTGCTGGTGCAGGTGCGCGTCGACGCCGGCACCGGCGACCGCGCCCTGGTTCATGCCCAGGTTGAAGCCGTCGCAGTTGGACACCTCGCGCAGGACACGCATACCGGTCTGGGTGAGCGCGCCGATCTCGGCGACCTCCTCCGCCGTGGCCTCGTCATAGGTCGCGATGTGCCGGTACGGGCACACCAGCAGATGACCGGAGTTGTACGGGAAGAGGTTCAGCAGCACATAGGCGCTCTCGCCGCGCGCGACGATCAGCCGATCCGCGTCGGGATGCCTCGGCGCCTCGCAGAACGGGCACTCCTCGCGCAGCGGCTCGGGCCCCGCCTGGATGTACGCCATCCGGTGCGGGGTCCACAGCCGCTGGAACTCGTCGGGAACGCCCGCGAGACCGCCTGCGTCCTCGAGCGAGCCGGGGGACGGCGCGTCCGTCACGCGAGGTCACCCGAGGTCTGCACCAGCGTGTGCGCGTCGATCGACCGCCTCACCCGCTCCACGGCGTCGGCGAGCGGGACCCCGTTCTCCTGGGTGCCGTCCCGGAACCGGAAGGAGACCGTGCCTGCCGAGCGGTCCTGCTCCCCCGCGATGAGGATGAGCGGGACCTTGCCGGTGGTGTGGGTGCGGATCTTCTTCTGCATCCGGTCGTCGGAGTGGTCCACCTCTGCGCGCACGCCCGCCTCGCGCAGGGCGGCGATCGCCTCGTCCAGGTACTCGGCGTACTCCTCGGCGACCGGCACCCCGACCACCTGCACCGGGGCGAGCCACAGCGGGAAGTCACCCGCGTAGTGCTCCAGCAGGATCGCGAAGAACCGCTCGATCGAGCCGAACAGCGCCCGGTGGATCATGATCGGCCGCTTCTTCTGGCCGTCCCGGTCCGTGAACTCCAGGTCGAAGCGCTCCGGGAAGTTGAAGTCGAGCTGCACGGTCGACAGCTGCCAGGAGCGCCCGATCGCATCGGTGACCTTCAGGTCGATCTTCGGGCCGTAGAACGCGGCCTCGCCCGGTTCCTCGACCAGGTCGAGCCCAGTGGCCGACGCCACGCGGCGCAGGGTGTCGGTCGCGGTCTCCCAGAGCGCCTCGTCGCCGATCCACTTCGACTTCTCGTCGTCGCGCATCGAGAGCTCGAGCCGGAAGTCGCTCAGCCCGAAGTCCTTGAGCAGCGAGAGCACGAACTCCAGCACGCGCTCGATCTCGCCCTCGAGCTGTTCCGGGGTCACGAACAGGTGCGCGTCGTCCTGGGTGAAGCCCCGCACGCGGGTCAGCCCGTGCAGCGCGCCGGAGAGCTCGTTGCGGTAGACGGTGCCGTTCTCGGCGAGTCGCAGCGGCAGGTCGCGATAGCTGCGGGCGCGCTCCCGATAGATCAGGATGTGCATCGGGCAGTTCATGGGCTTCAGGTAGTACTCCTGGCCCTCCTTGGTGACGTTGCCCTCGGCGTCGCGCTCCTCGTCCATCACCATGGGCGGCCAGATGCCGTCCTTGTACGTCACCAGGTGGTTCGAGGTGATGAACAGGTCCTTCTTGGTGATGTGCGGGGTGTACACGTAGCTGTAGCCGGCGGCGATGTGCCGCCGCCGAGCGTGCTGCTCCATCTCGCCGCGCACGATCCCGCCGCGAGGGTGCCAGACGGAGAGCCCCGAGCCGATCTCGTCGGGGAAGGAGAACAGGTCGAGCTCCCGGCCGAGGCGGCGGTGGTCGCGCTTGGCCGCCTCCTCCAGCCGCTGCTGATAGGCCCGCAGCTCGTCCTTGGTGGGCCAGGCCGTGCCGTAGATGCGCTGCAATTGCGGGTTCTTCTCACTGCCGCGCCAGTAAGCCGCGGCGATGCGGGTGAGGTCCCAGCCGTTGCCGATCAGGCGGGTCGAAGGCAGGTGCGGGCCGCGGCAGAGGTCCTTCCAGGCGACCTCGCCGTCCTTCGTGACGTTGTCGTAGATGGTGAGCTCACCCTCGCCGACCTCGACGGACGCCCCCTCGGCGGCGTTCGCGCCGGAGCCGGGCCCGCCGGCCAGGTCGATGAGCTCGAGCTTGAAGGGCTCGTCGGCGAGCTCGGCGCGGGCCTCCTCCTCGGTGACCACGCGGCGCGTGAAGCGCTGGCCCTCCCGCACGATGCGCTGCATCTCCTTCGAGATCGCCTTGACGTCCTCCGGGGTGAACGGGGTGTCGACGCCGAAGTCGTAGTAGAAGCCGTCGGTGATGAACGGACCGATGCCCAGGTCCGCCCCGGGCCTGATGCGCTGCACCGCCTGGGCGAGCACGTGCGCCGTGGAGTGCCGCAGGATGCTCAGGCCGTCGGCGCTGTCGATCGTGACCGGCTCGACCTCATCGGCCTCGGTCACCGTCGCGGCGAGATCCTTCAGGACGCCGTTCACGCGCATGGCGACGACAGAACGGTCGGTGAACAGGGCGAAGCCGTCGCGGTTCTCGGCGTTCGGCTGGGCGTTCTCAGGCACAGACAATCTCCATCCAGGGTCGGTTCTAGGCTACTCGCATGGGGGAAACCAACATGACCGGCCGGGAACATCGACTGCGCCGGATGATCGGACGCGATCCGCACGAGCCGAACCGGGCGTCGAGCCCGCTGGAGCTGCTCTACGACCTCACCATCGTGGTGGCGTTCAGTCAGGCGAGCGCACAGCTCGCCGCGCTACTGGAGCATGGGCACACCGGGGCGGCGATCGGCGGGTTCGTGTTCGCGATGTTCGCGATCTGCTGGGCGTGGATCAATTACTCCTGGCTCGCCTCGGCCTTCGACAACGACGACGTGTTCTTCCGGATCGCGACGATGGTGCAGATGGTCGGCGTGCTGATCATGGCGCTCGGGATGCCGAAGCTGTTCGCCTCGCTGGATGCCGGGGCGCACGTCGACAACGCGGTCGTGGTGGCCGGCTACGTGGTGATGCGCCTGTCGACCCTGGCGCTGTGGCTGCGTGCGGCGCGGCACAACCCGCAGCTGCGGCGCACGGCTCTGACCTACTGCGCGTTGATCTCGGTCCTGCAGGCGTACTGGATCGTGCTCATCGTGCTGAACCTGCCGATGGGCGTGACGGCGGTGCTGACGATCATCGCCGCCGTCGGCGAGATGGCCATCCCGGTGATCGCGGAGCGGGTAGGCGACGGCACCCCCTGGCATCCGCATCACATCGCCGACCGGTACGGGGGCATGATCATCATCGCCCTCGGCGAGGTGGTGCTCGGCACGATCCTGGCGATCTCGGCGGTCGTCGAGGAGCACGGCTGGTCCCTCGAGGCCGGGGTGATCGCCTTCGGCGGCACCGCGCTGGCCTTCGCCCTGTGGTGGGTGTACTTCACGATGCCCTCCGGGGAGGTGCTCGCCCATCACCGCGAACGCGGCTTCCTCTGGGGCTATGGGCACATGGTGCTGTTCGCCGCCGTGGCCGCGTCGGGCGCCGGGTTGCACGTGTGCGCCTCGTCCATCCAAGGCGAGGCGACGATCGGACCGCTCGCGGCGATGCTGACCCTCGTGATCCCGGTCGGCGTCTTCATCGTCGCCCTGTTCGTGCTGTACGCGTTGCTGATGCGGCAGGTCGATCCGCTGCACTTCGGGCTGTTCGCGGGCTCTGCGCTCGCGCTGTTCGCGGCGGTCGGCGCGGTCGGCGCCGGCGCATCGCTGAGCGTCGGCATCGTGCTCACCGTGCTCTCGCCGTTGATCGTGATCGTCGGCTACGAGACGGTCGGGCACCGGCATCAGGCGGATGCCCTGGCCCGCGCCTGTGCGACCTGAGCCTCGTCAGTCGGATCCGGGCGTGAGGGCGTCGCGGATCATCCGGCGCAGCCCGAGGGCGGCGCGGCCGGCGGCGTCGGCGAACGGGTCGTCGCGCACCATGTAGGTCCAGGTGGCGGAGGGACGTCGCAGGCCGAGGTGCGCGAGCGGATCGTCGAGCTGATCTGGGGTGAGCGATGCGACCCGCTCTTCGATCGCGTCGGCGACGCGATCGAAGAAGTCCCGGAAGGCTCGGACGGCGATCAGCCGGAACTCCTCGACGGG
>JBASAE010000380.1:0-10933 GCA_049654285.1 Microbacterium sp. | reverse complement strand
CCCCTGGACCGTGGACAGCCCACTGCCCGATCCCGGCGGGCGGCTGAAGTTCGGCGTCTATCCCGAGGACGAGCCGGTGTTCCGATGGATGCGCGAGGGGGCGCCGGGGCGGCTGCGCTGCATCGAGGCCGAGATCATGGACCTCTCCGACGACATCGCCTACTCCGTGCACGACTTCGAGGATGCGATCGTGAACGGCTACCTCGACGTGGCGCGCCTGTCGGACCCCGCCGAGCACGCGGCCCTGGTCGAGCGGATCCAGCGCTGGGTCGGCTACGACTTCACCGTGGACGAGCTGGCCGACGCGCTGTACCGCCTCGCCCGCCAGCCGATGTGGCTCGGCTCCTTCGACCGCTCGCGCCGCGACCTGGCACGGCTGAAGAACCTCACGAGCGACCTGATCGGCAGGTTCGCCCGTGCATCGGTGACCGCGACCCGGGAGGCGTACGGCGGACCCACCCTGGCCCGCTACAACGCGCACGTGATCGTGCCGCGGGTCGTCGAGGCCGAGATCGCCGTGCTGAAGGGCATCATGGGGCAGGCGATCGTGACGATCGACGCCCGACGCGGGGTGTACAAGGAGCAGCGCCGCGTGCTGAAGCGGCTCGCCGACGCCCTGTGGTCGACCGACGCCCTGTGGACCGCCGGGGCGGACGTGCTCGAGCCCGCGTTCGCCGCCGACTTCCTCGCCGCGGACTCCGATGCGGAGCGGGCACGGGTGGTCGTCGACCAGATCGCCAGCCTCACCGATCAGACCGCGGTCGACTGGCACAACCGGCTCGTCGGCGACATCGACCCGGCCGAGGTGGGCATCTGGACACCGCGGCACGCCCGCCCGGGGGCGCGGGCGCATGCCGCGACGTCGTATGCCGAGAGGGGGGCGCGCTGATGCCCCGCATCCTGCAGGCCGACATCGACGAGGTGAAATCGCGCACGAACATCGTCGACATCGTGGGCGAGCGCGTCGCGTTGAAGTCGGCCGGCGTCGGATCGCTCAAGGGGCTGTGCCCGTTCCACGACGAGAAGAGCCCGAGCTTCCATGTCAGCGGACAGCGCGGCTACTACCACTGCTTCGGCTGCGGGGCATCAGGGGACGTGTACTCGTTCCTGCGGGAGATGGACCACGTCAGCTTCACCGAGGCCGTCGAGCGGCTCGCGGCGCGCATCGGCTACACGCTGCACTACGAGGACGGCGGGGCCGCTCCCGAGACCAGTGGTCGCAGCCGGCTGTACGCCGCGAACACGGCCGCCGGGGAGTTCTTCCGCTCGCAGCTGCTCAGCCCGGACGCCGAGGCCGCCAGGGCGTTCCTCGGGCAGCGCGGCTTCGACGCCGGCGCGGCCGCGCACTTCGGCGTCGGTTTCGCACCGCGCGGCTGGGACGGGATGCTGAAGGCGCTCACCGCGCAGGGCTTCTCCCGTGAGGAGCTGACGAACGCGGGGCTGGTCTCGGCGGGGCAGCGCGGCGTCTACGACCGGTTCCGGGGCCGCGTCGTCTGGCCGATCCGCGACGTCACCGGACAGACGATCGGGTTCGGCGCCCGCAAGCTGTTCGAGGATGACAAGGGGCCGAAGTACCTGAACACCCCGGAGACCCCGATCTACAAGAAGGCGCAGGTGCTGTACGGGCTCGACCTGGCCAAGCGCGACATCGCCAGGGGGGATCCGCGGCGGGTCGTCGTGGTCGAGGGGTACACCGATGTGATGGCGTGCCACCTCGCCGGGGTGACGACCGCGATCGCCACCTGCGGGACCGCGTTCGGCACCGAGCACATCAAGGTGCTGCGCCGCGTGATGGGCGACGTCTCGGCGGCGGGCGAGGTGGTGTTCACCTTCGACGGCGACGAGGCAGGGCAGAAGGCCGCGTTGCGCGCGTTCAGCGAGGACTCCCGGTTCACCGCGCAGACGTTCGTCGCCGTCGCCCCGGACGGCCTCGACCCCTGCGACCTGCGTCTGCAGCGCGGGGATGCCGCGGTACGGGGGCTGATCGACATGAAGGTCCCCATGTTCGAGTTCGCGATCGACCGCAAGCTGGCGGGGTTCGATCTCGCCACGGTCGAGGGTCAGGTGGGCGCGCTGCGGGCGGCGTCGCCGATCGTCGCGGAGATCCGCGACGAGCTGCTGCGTCCCGGTTACGAGCGGGTGCTGGCACGACGGCTGGGCATGGATCCCACCGCGGTGCACGCCGAGGTGCGGCGGGCGGCGTCGCGTGGCGCTGCGGCGTCCCGGCAGGAGACGACGCGGCAGACGGATCCGGGACCCGAGGGCGCTTCCGATGCACCGGTGACCCGGGTGCGCTTCGCCGATCTGCCGCGCACCGCGGACGTCGTGATCGAACGCGACGCGCTGATGGGGGTGCTGCAGTACGGGCACCGCGTGGATGGCGAGGTGATGGATCGTGCTCTGGCGGTCCCGTTCCGGCATCCGGCGCTCGAGGCCGTGCGCGAGGCCGTCGCGCATGCGGACCGGTCGCGGCCCGGCTGGGCCGCCGAGGCTGCCGACGCCGTGCGGGAACCCTATCGGGCGCTGGCCGGTGAACTGCTGATGGCGCCGTTCCCGGCCCGGAACGAGGAGCACGCGGAGGCGTCCACTGCGGATCTCGCGCGCCGGCTGATCCTACGCAGCATCGAGCGCGAGAAGAACGAGCTGCTGGGCGCGCTGCAGCGCACTCCCGCCGACTCCCCGGGCGGCCGGGCGCTGAGCGTCAGGCTGCGGGACCTGGAGATCGAACGGCGGGGACTCTCCGAATAGAGTTCGCGGCCGCGAAGGAGTCGGGCAGGATAGGGGCATGGCACGCACCACGGACGCCGCGATCGACTGCTCCGACCTCGTCATCGACCGGGTCGGACACGGTGGGCCGTCGAGGGCCGTCGACGGCGTGACGTTCTCGCTCCCGCCGGGGGAGCTGCTGTGCATCGCGGGCCCGACGGGAGCGGGGAAGTCCACGCTGGTCGCAGCGCTGTCCGGGCAGGACGACGCCTCGGTGCGGGTCGTCGGGGGCACCGCGCAGGTGTGCGGCGTGAACGTGCGCCGTCCCGGTCGCCGGCGTCGCGTGCTGCGCGCGCTGACCGGATTCGTCGGGCAGGGCGCGGGCGCGGTCCTGCCTCCCCGGCTGACCGCCGGCGAGCTGATCGGAGAGCCGATCACGATCCGCGAACGGAAGGTGAACGCCAAGGCCCTGGCCATCCGCGTCGCCACCCTGCTCGACGAGCTGCATCTGCCCCTGGGCACGGCGGACAGATTCCCCTACGAGCTCTCCGCCGGGATGCGTCAGCGGGTGGCGATCGCCCGCGCGCTGGTCATGGAACCGCGGGTGTTCATCGCGGACGAGCCGCTCGCGAATCTCGACCCCGAGGTGCGCCACGTGGTCTTCGACGCGATCACCCGCCGGCGCAACGAGCGCGGCATGGCGGCGCTGCTCGTCACGAACGACGCCGCGTTCATCCGCGAGCTGGACGCCGCGACGCTCATGCTGCGCGGCGGTCATGTGGTCGCGCGGGGCGTGGGGAAGGACCTGCTCTGGGTCCCGGACGCGGACGCGGGTTCCCGTCGTTGATCGCGGCACGCCCGGGCGCCGCCGGTGTTCTTGCGACGCCTCGGAGTTTGCTAAGCTGGACGAGTTGCCCGCTCAGCGGGTGACGTCCCCGAAGGGATATTCCTCGGTAGCTCAATTGGCAGAGCAATCGGGTGTTAACCGATAGGTTCTTGGTTCGAGTCCAAGCCGGGGAGCACACGATGAAGGCCCCGCCCGCAGGCGGGGCCTTCTCGCTCGCTAGAGGAGTTCGGCGCGCAGCTGGGCGGGTGACTTCGGAGAGAGCAGGCCCGGCGCCACGTCGAACGGGGTCTTCGCGCCGTGATCGCCGGCCGCGGCGAGGCGCGCCGCAGCACGGGCGTAGGCGACCAGCACGCTCGACGTGAACTCGGGGTTCGAGTCGAGCGCGAGCCGGAACTCGATCACCTGGTCCGTGCCCGCAGAGGTCTCCCCGCTGCGGATCACGAAGCCGCCGTGCGGGGCACCGGCGTGATCGCCAGCGAGCTCTTCGGCGGTGATGAAACGCACGGTGGTGTCGTAGGGCTCGAAGTAGTCGGGCATCGACACGATCGCCTCGCGCACCGCATCGGCGTCGGCGCCGTCCTCGAGCACGACGAAGCACTCACGGGTGTGCTTCTCGCGGGTGCCGAGCTCGGGGCGCGACCCCGCCCGCACCTGCGCGATCGCGTCCTCGGAGGGGATCGTGTACTGCACCCCGGCCGCCACGCCCGGGACGCGTCGGATCGCATCCGAATGCCCCTGGCTGAGACCGCGGCCCCAGAACGTGTAGCTGTCGCCCTCGGGGAGGATGGCCTCGCCGTAGAGGCGCTGCAGCGAGAACAGGCCGGGGTCCCATCCGGTCGAGATGATCGCGGTGGTCCCCGCGGCACGGGCCGCGGCGTCCACGGCCTCGAAATGCTCCGGGATCCGCGCATGGGTGTCGAAGCTGTCCACGACCGAGAACGAGGCCGCCAGCGCCGGGCTCTGCTCGGGGAGATCGCTCTTGGAGCCACCGCACAGGATCAGCACGTCGAGCCCGTCGTGCATCCCCTCCAGGGCGGACATCGTGTACGCCGGGGTGCCGAGCGTCTGCACGGACCCCGGGTCACGGCGGGTGAACACGCCGGCGGCGACCAGGTCGGGGGCGAGCGCGAGCGCCCGCTCGACGCCCCGTCCGAGGTTTCCGTAGCCGACGATGCCGACGCGCACAGGTGCGGTCATTCAGATGCCCTTGCCCTTCATGGACCCGGTCAGCGACGACCCGTCCAGGCTGCCGAGCACGCACTGGATGACGCGGTCGTTGAGCTGCTCCCATCCGTCCTGGGTGGGGGAGTAGTAGGTGAATCCGAGCGTGGAGTCCGCCTCGGGCTCGAGGCCGACGAAGGAGGTGAACTCCGGCTCGCACTTCTCCGCGGCATCCGCGTCGATCGCCTCCATGCCGGGGAAGTCGCCGTCGGGCAGCTTGTACTCGTAGAACACCTCGAGGGCGTGCTCCTTGTCGCACGGCACGACGTCGATGTCCGAGAACTCCTCGGAGTCCGACGCATCCGCCTCGGACATGGGGATGCAGTCGCCCACCTTGAGCTTGAAGACGTCGATCTTGGCGTCCTCGGTGACGGCGCCTTCCTCGTCGCGCTGAGCGTCGTTGCCGCCGGGCAGCAGGCTGCTGCAGCCGCTCAGGGCGATGGCGAGCAGCACGGCCGAGCCGGTGCCGATGACGGTGCGAGAGATGGTGGACATGGTTCTCCTCAGTTGTTGCGGATCAGTCTGTGTGCGAGGGAGGGAAGGTCCCGTTTCAGCCCTCGAGGTCGTCGACGCCGGGCATCCAGCTGCCGCCGGGGCGTCCCCAGCCGCGCTTCCGGGCGATCTTCTGCGCGGTCTTCCAGTCGCCGTCCGAGAGACGGTCGACGTACAGGATGCCGTCGAGATGATCGAACTCGTGCTGCATGATGCGTGCGCGCCAGCCGTCGACCTCGATGCGCACCTCGGTGCCGTCGAGATCGGTTCCGATCACCAGCACCCGGTCGGCGCGGCGCAGCGGGAAGCGTTCGCCGGGGAAGGAGAGACAGCCCTCGGACTCCAGATCGGGGTCGGGGGAGCCCGGCTCGGGAGGCGACATCCAGAGCACCGGGTTGATCAGGACACCGCGCCAGGGCTGCTCCTCGTCGTCGACGTAGGAGTACGTGTAGATGCGCAGCGGGACGCCGACCTGCGGGGCGGCGAGGCCGACGCCGGGGGCGGTGTCCATCGTCTCGAACATGTCGGCCACCAGGGTGCGCACCTCATCGGTCACCTCGCCGACCGCCGAGGCGGGGGCGTGCAGCACCGGGTCACCCATGATGCGGATCGGAAGAACAGCCACGCCACAACATTACTGTGCGCCGGAGACGCCGAATGCGCCGGGTACAGTCTTACTGTGCACCAAGTGGGGATGACCGCCGACGTCACCGATCAGCTGGTCGGGGTGTTCCGCGACCCGGGGCTGCTGCTCGGCATCCCGCTCGCACTCGCCGGTGCCGTGTTCATGTCGCTCGGCGCGCAGTACCAGCATCGCGGCGTCGAGAAGGTCGAGCGGATCACCGGCACGGAGGGCGCGACGGGACTGTCCCTGGCCCAGGTGAGGGGGCTGCTCACCCGGCCGTCGTGGATCGTCGGCACGCTGATGCTGGGCCTCGCCGTCGTGTGCCAGCTCGCCGCCCTCTCGAAGGCTCCGCTGATCGTGGTGCAGCCGCTGGGAGCGATCGCGCTGGTGATCACCACGCTGCTGAACGCGCGGGTGTCCGGCCACACGCCGACCAGGCAGTCGTTGACAGCGATCTTCTCCTGCATCGGTGGCATCTTCCTGTTCGTCGGCCTCGCCGCCCTGTACGCCACCGAAGAGGACATCACCGAGCGCCAGCTGTTCATCATCCTGACCATCCTGCTGGTCGTGATCATCGTCCTCGGCGGATGCTGGCTCATCCTCCGGCACCGCATGCGCGCGCTGTTCTACGTGACCGGCGCCGGCATCCTCTACGGCTTCGTGGCCACGCTCGCAAAAGCGGTGATCAAGCGCGTTCAGACCGGGGACTTCGACTGGCTCACCCTCGTGTGCGTGATCGCCCTGGTCGCCGCCGGCGCCGTCGGCGCCTATTTCGTGCAGACCGCATACAGCTCGGGGCCGCCCGATCTCGCGATCGCCGGCCTGACGGTGATCGATCCGATCGTCGCGGTCCTCATCGGCGCTCTCGTGCTCCGCGAGACGGCGGCCGCACCCACCTGGGTGCTGATCCTGTTCGTCGTCGCCGGGGCGATCGCGGTCTGGGGCGTCATCGGCCTCGCCAGGTACCACCCGCAGATCATCAGCGACAGCCAGGAGCTCGGGATCGAGCGGGGCAGTTCGGGGCTCGGGACGGCGAACGGCACGTCCGGGGACGCCTCGTCCACGAACAGGCCGGAGGATCCCGATCAGTAGTCGTGATCGATGAGGTCGGGGGAGACCTCCGAGGCCGCGGCCTCGTCGACGAAGAACACCGTGCGCCGGCGTCCCTTCGCACCGGCGGCCGGCACGCTCGCATAGCTCGCGCCGGCGAGCGCGAGCCCCAGGGCGGCTGCCTTGTCGGTGCCCGTGAGCACCAGCCACACGCGCTTGGAGGAATTGATCACCGGGCGGGTGAGGGTCACGCGCTCGGACGGCGGCTTGGGGGATTCGCGCACCGGCAGCACCGCGGCATCCGTCACCGTCACCTCGGGGCGATCGGGGAACAGCGAGGCGATGTGCCCATCGGGCCCGACGCCGAGGAAACAGACCGCGAACGAGGGCCAGACGCGCTCCGCCGTGCCGAACCGGGCGAGATCGGCGGCGTAGGCCGCGGCTGCCTCGTCGAGTGACAGGACGCCGGGCTCGGCGACCTCGTGCACGTTCTCGGCCGGCACGGGGATGTGGTCGAGCAGCGCCCGCCGCGACTGCCGGGAGTTGCGGTCCGCGTCGTCACGCGGCACGAAGCGCTCATCGCCCCACCAGAAGTGCACCAGGGACCAGTCGATCCGACCGGCTTTCGGGTGCTCGGCCACGGCCCGCAGCACGGCCTCGCCCATCGATCCGCCGGTCAGGCAGACGTGCGCCACGCGGCCGTCCTTGGTGCGCGCACGGACGCGGGTGACGAAGCGATCGGCGACCCTGGCGGCCAGCTCCCCGGGCGTCGGCTCGACGACCACCGATTTGACCGCATTCGCCTGCGCCACGCTCACGCTCCCGTTTCCGGCGGACCCAGCCGCTCCCAGCCTTCCGTGATGACTCGACCGTACAGCAGGTCCGCGTCGAGGATGCGCAGCTCCTCAGCGAGGCACTCGCGCAGCGTGCGACGCGGCATGTGCAGCTCGTGATCCGGCTGACCGGGCTGGGTGAGCACTCCGACGCCGGGCTCGGGCCGTTCCAGCAGGATGTCGCCGGAAGCGCGGTGCAGGCGTACCGACTTGATGCCGTCCTGCCAGTGCGTGGGATCCTCGTAGGACCACCGCACCGGCACCTCCAGCGCCATCTGCAGCCAGGCGGCCAGCAGAGCGGTCGAGGGGGATGCGGCGGCTCCGCGCACCTCGGCGCCCGTGACCTGCTCGAACGGCGGCTGGTCGAGCGTCGAGGCGAGCTGCTCGCGCCAGTGCGTGAGCCTGGTCCAGGCCAGGTCCGTGTCTCCCGGGGCGTGGGTCTTGCCGAGCAGGGCCAGACGGTCCCGGACGTCGGGTGAGGTCGCGGCGTCGGTGATGCGACGCTGCGCGATGCGGCCGAGCGGTGAGGCGGCGGCGTCCGTGGGCGCCTCGTCCGGCCACCAGGCCACGACCGGGGCGTCCGGCAGCAGCAGTCCGGTGATGAGGCTCTCCTCGTTGCTGGCGGCGGCGCCGTAGGCGTGCAGCACCACGACCTCACTCGCCCCGGCGTCGCCGCCGACCCGGATCTGCGCGTCCAGCCGGGCCGCGCCCTCGCCGGTCGTCAGCACGATGACCCGCATCGGATGCTCGCGCGAGGCGTCGTTCGCGGCGTCGATCGCGTCCTCGGCGACACCGTTGCGGGCGGCGATGACGAGGGTCAGCACCCGGCCGAGGGCCACCGCGCCACCCTCCTCGCGGACCTTCACCAGCTGCTTGGCGACCTGGCTGACCGTGGTGTCGGGCAGATCGATGATCATGGGCGCCTCCAGACGTGTCCCTCGCGAGCGAGCAGGGCGTCGGCGGATGCCGGGCCCCAGGACCCGGGCGCGTACTGCTCCAGGGGCCCGCTCTGGGCCGCCCAGTACCTCTCCACCGGGTCGAGGATCTTCCAGCTCAGCTCGACCTCCTCGTGCCGGGGGAACAGCGGCGGATCGCCGAGCAGCACGTCGAGGATCAGCCGCTCGTAGGCCTCCGGGCTGGCCTCGGTGAAGGCATGACCGTAGCCGAAGTCCATCGTGACGTCGCGCACCCGGGTGCCGGGACCGGGCACCTTGGAGCCGAACCGGATCGTCACGCCCTCATCGGGCTGGACCCGGATGACGAGCGCGTTCTGGCCCAGCTCGGGCATCCGGCCCAGCAGGTGCTGCGGGGCGCGCTTGAACACGACCGCGATCTCGGTGACCCGGCGGCCGAGGCGCTTGCCGGTGCGCAGGTAGAACGGCACGCCCGACCAGCGGCGGTTCGCGATCTCCAGCTTGAGCGCCGCGTACGTCTCAGTGTGCGACTGGGGGTCCATGCCGTCCTCTTCGAGGAAGCCGAGCACCTTCTCGCCGCCCTGCCATCCGCCGGCGTACTGACCGCGGGCCGTGGCGAGCGAGAGGTCGTCGGGGAGGCGGACGGCCTCCAGCACCTTCTCCTTCTCGGAGCGCAGATGCTCGGCGGACAGGCTGATGGGCTCCTCCATCGCGGTGAGGGCCAGCAGCTGCAGCAGGTGGTTCTGGATGACGTCGCGGGCCGCGCCGATGCCGTCGTAGTACCCGGCCCGGCCGCCGACGCCGATGTCCTCGGCCATCGTGATCTGGACGTGGTCGACGTAGTTGCGGTTCCAGATCGGCTCGTACAACTGGTTGGCGAAGCGCAGCGCGAGGATGTTCTGCACCGTCTCCTTGCCGAGGTAGTGGTCGATCCGGAAGATCGAGTCCGCCGGGAACGCCACCTCCAGCGCCCGGTTCAGCGCGCGCGCCGAATCCAGGTCGTCGCCGAACGGCTTCTCGATCACGACACGACGCCAGTGGTTCTGGTCCTCGACGTCCTCCCCGACCAGCCCCGAGTCCTTCAGCTGGGTCGCGACCTGGGGGAAGTCCTTCGGCGGGATGGAGAGATAGTACGCGTGATTGCCCATCGTGCCGCGCTCGATGTCGAGCTTCTCGACGGTCTCGCGCAGACGGCGGAACGCGGCGGGGTCGTCGAAGGTGCCCTGCACGAAGCGGATGCCCTGCAGCAGCTGCTGCCAGGTCTCCTCACGGAACGGCGTGCGCGCGTGCTGCTTCACCGCGTCGTAGACGACCTCGGCGAAATCCTGATCCGCCCAGTCGCGGCGGGCGAACCCGACCAGTGCGAAACCGGGGGGAAGCAGACCGCGATTGGCCAGGTCGTAGACGGCGGGCATGAGCTTCTTGCGCGACAGGTCGCCGGTGACGCCGAAGATCACCAGGGCGCTGGGCCCGGCGATCCGGTTCAGGCGGCGGTCGTCGGGGTCGCGCAGCGGATTGTCTCCGCGTGAGAGGGGAACAGTCATCGGTGTCGTGTCTCGATCAGCAGGCGGTGTCGATCAGCGGGGATCTGGATCGGCCGGAAGCCGCCCGACTCAGCGGGCGGCCTCCAGTCCTGCCTCGACCTGGGTGAGGAGGTCGTGCCAGGAGTCGATGAACTTCGCGACGCCCTCGTCCTCGAGCACCTGGGTGACGTCGTCGAAGTCGATGCCGACCTCGGCGAGCCCGGCGAACACGGCACGGGCGTCGTCGTAGTGGGCGGTCACGGTGTCACCGGTGACCACGCCGTGGTCGAAGGTGGCCTCCAGGGTCTTCTCGGGCATGGTGTTCACCACGCCCGGGGCCACGAGCTCGGTCACGTAGAGCGTGTCCGGCAGGGCCGGGTCCTTGACGCCGGTGGACGCCCAGAGCGGGCGCTGCAGGGTGGCGCCCGCGGCGAGCAGAGCCTGGGCGCGGTCCGCGGCGAACGACTGCTCGTAGAGCTCGTAGGCGAGACGGGCGTTGGCGAGGCCGGCCTTGCTCTTCAGAGCGGCGGCCGCGTCGGTGCCGATCGCGGCCAGGCGCTTGTCCGTCTCGGTGTCCACGCGGGAGACGAAGAACGAGGCGACCGAGTGGATGGTGGACAGGTCGATGCCGGCGGCCTTCGCGGTCTCGAGGCCGGTCAGGTAGGCGTCGATGACCTCGGCGTAGCGCTCGAGGCTGAAGATCAGCGTCACGTTGACGCTGA
>JBASAE010000379.1:0-3395 GCA_049654285.1 Microbacterium sp. | reverse complement strand
AACCCCGGCACGCCGGACGGGGAGGGCCGCCGTGCGACGGTCCTCCCCGCGACGCGGGCGCCTACTTCTTCGACAGCCGCTGGATCGCGTCGACCGCGGTCTTCGCGGCGTCGGCCGGAGCGGTCTGCCCGGCGATCACCGAGCTCCACGCCTCACCCAGCGCGGTCCTCATCTCGGTCAGCTCGGTCCCGAAGCCCGGCAGCAGGTACGGCTGCCCGTTGGCCAGCGCCTTCTTGAACTGCGCGTACACCGGGTCCTGCATCCCCGGGGTGTCCGCCAGGTCCTTGCGCAGCGGCATGCTGCCGGCCTCCAGGGCGGCGAGCTCGCCCTCCTTGCTGAGGAACAGCGTGGCGATCGCCTCGAACGCCGCCTTCTTGTCCTTGGTGAAGGCGCCCATGTGCACGTTGTCGCCGAGCAGGTACGTCTGCGCGGTGTGCGTGGCATCCGGGACCGGGATCACGCCGTAGTCGAACTTCGCCGCCGACTTCGCGTTGCCGTACTGCCAGTTGCCGCCGTAGACGAAGGCGACGCCCCCGGCAGTGAACTTCTGGAACGCGACGTCGCCGGTCCATGTCGCGGCGTCGCGCGGGATGTACCCCTTCTGCGACCAGTCGCCGATCAGCGAGAACGACTTCGTGAGCGCCGCCGCGTCCGGCGAGGCGTAGTCGAAGCCGTACGCGGTGATGAACGAGAACGCCGAGCCGTCCTGGCCGCCCTGACCGGGCAACGCGAGGCCGACGTACGTGGTGCCGATCTTCGCGAGCGCAGCGCCCAGCTCGTCCATCGTCGTCGGCGGCGCGATGCCGAACTCGTCGAGGATGTCCTTGTTGTACCAGAGCGCGAAGGTGTTCGCGAAGCCCTGTACGCCGTAGACCTTCCCGTCCACGCGGATCACCGCCGAGTCGGGGATCTGATCCTTGTCGGCGAAGCCCTCGAACTCGTCGGTGAAGTCCGCGATCGCCCCGGCCTCGGCGAGCTGGAGGAGGTCCGAGCCGCCCTGCACGAACAGGTCAGGCCCCTCCTTGCTGCCGGCAGAGGCGATCACCTTCTGGGTGAGCTGATCGGACGGCACGAAGACCGCGTTGAGGTCCTTGCCGGTGTCCTTGTTGTAGATCTCCGCGAGGTCCGCGGTGAACTTCTTCGTCGCGGGGATGCCCTGGGCGTAGTAGTGCCAGAAGGTCATCCCGCCTGCGCTGTCACCGCCTCCGCCGGGGGTGCTGCTGCCGCAGCCGGAGAGCGCCAGCGCCGCGGCGACGGCGACGGTGAGCGCGCCCGCGACCCTGCGGCGCCTCTCTGTGAATCGGTACATGCCTGCTCCTGGGTGTCTTGTTGCTGGGGGTGGAACGGGTCAGCGGACGCTGCCCATGGTGATCCCGCCGATCAGCATCCGCTGGCCGAACAGGAAGATGAGGACGGTCGGTATCGACACGAGGACGGAGACCGCCATCAGACCCGGCCAGTTGATGCCGTAGGTCGACACCTGCTGGGCGAGCAGCGCGCTCACCGGATACTGGGTGGGGTCGGTGAGGAACGTGATCGCGAACAGGAACTCCCCCCACGCGCCGATGAAGGTGAGCGTCCCGACGGTCGCGATGCCGTTGCGGCAGACCGGCAGCACGATCAGGAAGAAGCGTTGCAGGCGCCCCGCCCCGTCGATGGCCGCGGCCTCCTCGATCGCCACCGGCACCGAGGCGAAGAACGGCCGCAGCAGCAGCACCGCGAACGGCAGGGCGGCGGCGGCGTCCGCGAGGGCGACGCCGAGGAACGTGCCGGTGAGGTGGGACTGGGCGAGCAGCCGGTACAGCGGGATGAGGCTCGACGTCGACGGCACCATCTGCAGCACCATCAGCAGGCCCAGGCCGATCGAGACGATCACGCCGTTGACGCGCGCGAGGCCGTAGGCGGTGGGGATGCCGATCGCGAGCACGACCAGCGTCGCGAGCACCGCGATGACGATCGAGTTCCACGCCGAGCTCACGAACCCGCCGTTCCACACGTCCACATACGCCTGGACGGTCGGGACGAAGAACAGCGATGCCGAGTCCGCGAACACGTCGTTCAGGTCCTTGAAGGACGTCGTCACCAGCCAGTACAGCGGGAGCGCGTAGCAGACGAGCAGCGCGATGCTGCCGATCACGGTGACCGGCGTCGAGCCGCTGCCGCGAAGGCCGACCCTGGTCATGCCTCGTCCTCCTTCCGGTTCATGCGGATGTACACCGCGCCGAAGAGCAGCACGATCGCCAACGAGAGCGTGGCGGTGAACGCGCCCTGGCCGAACTGGAAGAAGGTGAACGCCTGCTGATAGGCGAGGAAGGGCAGGGTGGTGGTCGCCTTCCCCGGTCCGCCGCTGGTCATCACGAAGATCAGGTCGAACGAACGGAACGCGTTGATGGTGACGAGCACCGCGAGGATCGCGACGACGGGGCGCAGCAGCGGCAGCACCACGAGGCGGTTCAGCTTCCATCCGGATGCGCCGTCCAGCGCGGCGGCCTCCAGCAGCTCGTCCGGGATGTCCAGCAGTGCGGCGCGCAGCACGAGTGCGCAGAACGGCACGACCATCCAGGCGTTGACGAGGGCGAGGACGACGAGCGCGAGGCCGTTCTGCGAGAGCCACGGCACCGGCCGCTCGATGAGATGCACGGCCAGCAGCAGCGTGTTGACCGGGCCTCCGGACTCCAGGATGAACTTCCACAGGTTGCCGACGACGACGCTCGGCAGGGTCCACACGAAGACCATGAAACCGAGGGTGACGGACGAGAGCACCGTGCGGGGTCGGATCGCCAGGGCGGCAACGAACCCGCCGACCATGCCGACGACGAGCACCACGGTCACGAGCACGAGCGTCTGGACCACGACGATGCCGAACGACGGGTCGGCGAGGACGTCCCGGGCGTTCTCGAGCCCGCTCCACGGCCGGTCGCCGAGGATGTTCCCGGCCGTGACGTCCGAGAACGCCATGCGCATCAGGTCGATGAGCGGGTACAGCGACAGCACGCCGAGGTAGACCGCGCCGGGGATGAGGAAGAGGAGGGAGCGCCGGCCGAACAGACCCGCCGTCCCGCGACGGCGGACTGTCCGCGACACGACGGGATTCGCGGCCACGGTCACCATCGGGCCACCGCGGTCCGCTCCCCGCGCTCCCGGGACGTGACGGCGGCCTCGAGGATCGCGACCGTGTGCGCGTTGTCGTCCGCCGGCGAGGTGGGGACGCCGTTTCCGTCCACCGCGTCGAGGAAGGCACGCAGCACGCCCGCCCGCTCGAACAGCGGAAGCGGCGGGACGTCGAGCGCGTGCTCGGCGCCGCCGCGCGGCTGGAACGCGACGTGATGCGGATCGGGCTCGGTGCCGTCGGAGACCGCCTTGCCCCAGCACAGCCGGCCGTCCTCGCCGGCGAC
>JBASAE010000378.1:0-2551 GCA_049654285.1 Microbacterium sp. | reverse complement strand
GGCCAGGGCGATGATCAGGATGGCGACGGCCACGGCGAACGCGTGGCCCGAGACGTCTGCGCCGAAACGCACCGCGAGAGCGCCGACGCCCGCGCCGATGACGGTGCCGAAGCTGAAGAACGCATGGAAGACGGGCAGGATCGTCTTCCCCATCTGCTGTTCGATCGCGGTCGCCTCGACGTTCATCATCACGTCGAGGCATCCGTTGCCGAAGCCGAACAGCGCGAGCCCCGCGATGACGACCGGCAGCGAGCCGAGCACGTTGGTGCCCAGCCCGATCAGCGCGATGCCGACGGCGAAGGTCAGCATGAGGATCAGCATGCCGCGGCGCGCGCCGGTGCGCGCCATCACGGCGGGGCTCGTGGAGATGCCGATGATCGAGGAGATCCCCATCCCCAGCAGGATCACGCCGATCTGGGCCTTGTCGATCTCGAGCGCGGTCTTGATGTCGGGGACCCGAGCCGCCCAGGTCGCGATCGACAGGCCGCTGGCGAGGAAGATCGTGAAGATCGCGGCGCGCCAGCGGACGAACTGCGAGCGGGTGAGAGCGGCATCCATGTCCTCCATCGTATCGAATCGATTCGAGGGTGATCGTCCCGCGAGCTATCATCGGGGGATGAGCAGTGCCGATCGACGTCCGACCCTGGCTGACGTGGCCAGCGCCGCCGGGGTGTCGACATCGACCGCGTCGGTGGTGTTCAGCGGCAAGGTCAAAGTGGCTGCCGGGACACGGGAGAAGGTGCTCGCCGCGGCTGCCGACCTCGGCTACGCCGGTCCCGATCCGCGCGCGGCGTCGCTACGCCTCGGCCGCAGCGGCATCGTCGCGGTCGTGCTCGGCGGCCACCTGCGTCATGCCTTCCTCGACCCGGTGACCACCGCGATGATGGACGGACTGACCGATGCGCTCGGCGAGGTCAGCGCGGGCCTGTTGCTGTTGCGGGACGATCCTCAGGGCGACGGCCCCGCGCCCGTCACGGAGGCGCCCGTCGACGCCGTGGTGCTGATCGGATGCACGACGCGCTCCCGCGAGGCGCTCGAGGTGGTGCGCGGCCGCGGCCTGCCCGCGGTCGTGATCGAGGGCGACGCGGGAGAGGGGATCCCGAGGATCGCGCTCAACAACCGGGAGGCGAGCGCAGAGGTCGCCCGCCATATATTCCAGCTGGGGCATGAGGATGTCGCACTGGTCACGCTGCCGCTGGACGCCGACCGCGGCCGTGGCGATGTCACGCCCGAGCGCGTCGCCTTGTCGACGGTCGGGGTGACCCTCGACCGTCTCGCCGGACTCCGTGACGTGTATCCCGCCGCCCGGGCGGTCAGCGCGGCCAACAGCCTGATCGATGAGGGCATGGTCGCGGGACGCGCCCTGCTCTCCGACCCCGCGCGTCGGCCGACCGCGGTGATCGCGCAGAGCGACCTGTTGGCGGTCGGTGTGATCCGGGCCGCCGAGGAGCTGGGACTGCGTGTGCCGGAGGACGTCAGCGTGGCGGGGTTCGACGGCATCGCCGTGGACGGCCTGGGAGAGTACCGGCTGACGACCAGCGTGCAGCCGGCGGTGCAGAAGGGGCGCGCGGCCGGCGAGCAGATCGTGCGCATGCTGAACGGCGAGCCGGGGGAGACGGTGCAGCTCACCTCCCGGTTCCGCGCGGGCTCGACGACGGCACCGCCGCGCCGCTGAGACCGCCGCGGGCTCAGGAGCGCTGCGGTCCGAGCGGCAGCGGGTGCGTGCCGAAGTCGACGATCGAGTACCTCCCGCAGGGGACCACCGCGTCGGGCGCGGCGCCGGGCGGAAGCTCCCAGGCCTGGCTCTGCGCGTCCTCGACCAGGAAGGTGACCGAGCCGACCGCGAAGTCGGCGCGGTTCACCAGCCAGGCGTAGCCGCGCAGCGTGTGGTCGACCTGCACGAGCCGGGCCGGCTCGTCGAGATGCAGCTTCGGCAGCCGTACGGTCCAGAACTGCCCGGCTCCGGTGCGTCCGGACGCGTCCACCCAGGACGTCACGCAGGCGAGGTCGCGGTCTTCGACGCCTGTGGCATGCACGAGCCGGGGGACGGAGACCGACGTCACGATCAGGAGCGCCGATCCGCCCGCCGCGAGCAGGGCACGTCGGACCCCCACGCGCATAGGCACCGCACGCGGCGTCGCGACCACGCCCAGCAGCGGCGCGAAGACGAGCGGCTGCAGATACCGTGCGGCATGGGTGCCGAGGGCGATCCCGCCGACCACGACGAGCAGCGGGATCAGCCATCCGGCCGCGGTGATGAGCCGTGCGCCGCCCGTGCAGCGGACGGTGCGCACCACGCACAGCGCGAGCAGGCCGCCGATCAGCAGGGCCGCGACGACCCCGCCGGGAGTCGCGAGACGCGCCGCGACGAGCTCGGAGTAATACCCGAGTGAGGAGCGCCAGAGCGAGGGCTGAGCATACCCCGCGCCCGTGTTCGCGATCCATGCGCGAAAGGGAATACGAGCGGCGAAGCCGATGACCGTACCGACCACGAGAGCGACGAGCAGAGCGGATGCCGGAGGGATCCGCCGGAGCATCCCCACCGCCAGCA
>JBASAE010000377.1:0-2266 GCA_049654285.1 Microbacterium sp. | reverse complement strand
CCCAGAACGCGACCAGGGGCAGAACCGACAGCGACGGCGTCGTGACCTCGGCGGGCTGGCAGAGCCGGATGCGGGCGGAGATCACGCTGTCGTCTGCGCAGTTGCCGCTGCAGAAGATCGATCCGTTCGTCGTGGAGCTGGCACCCGGCGAGAACGCGGTGACCGTGCCCGCCCCGGTGCTGCCCGAGGGCGAGGTGCAGGTGCGGATGCGGGTTAACGGCAACCCCTACAGCGGCGGATCCGTGTGGCTGACGCAGCTCGTGGGGGGTGTGTCGGTGTCGCGCGCGGGGACCGTCGCGGACGACGTCTTCACGGTGCGCGGATATCACGGACCTGCCAAGATCGCGGTCTCGTCCTGGCGCTCCGGCACGGTCGTACACGATGTGGTGATCGGTGCCGATCCGGTTGTGATCGGGTCCGACGTCGAAGCCGCCGAGAACGATCATCTGCAGCTCGACCTTCGGCTGCAGAAGTTCGGCGCCGCCGAGCCCGGGCCGGCCGTGACCGTGGACTGGTCCACCGCCGTCCACCTGGCCGTGCGCACCGAGCAGCTGATCGACGGTGTCTGGAAGCCGGTGTACGGCACGACCTGGGCGGACAGCCGCAGTACGGTCTGGGCGAGAGAGGGCGCGCTGGTGCGCGTGTGCGCGGATGCCCGCGAGGCCGGTGGCCCGGCCGGCTGCAGCGAGCCGGTCGAGATCGCTGAGCGCAACGTGATCCATCCCGTCTCGCTGACCCTGGTGTCGCTTGCGAGCCTGGCGATCGACCTCGTGGACCGGTTCGGGGCGCCGCTCGCCGGGCCCTGGCGGGCGACCGTGTCCGACGGGATCCGCAGCGCGGTCATCCGGGGGGAGGGTCCGCGGTTCGACCACGATCTGCCTCAGGGCGGCACGTACCGGGTGTCGATCACCAGCCTCGCCGTCGGCGGTGGGGGGACGGTCGTCGCCGCGGTGCCGCAGGACACCGCCCTTCTGCTCCCGGCGCCGCTCGTCGTCGGCACGCCGACGGGCCCGTTCATCGGAGAGGGCAATGCCCTCGCGTCCGTGCAGGGCGAGGTGGTGCCCGGGGATCAGGTGACCCTGCGGGCAACGTATCGAGCCGCCATCTCGGTCGGCGAGGCGGAGTTCCGCCTGCCGCTGCCGCTGGGCTGGCAGGTGCTCGCCGACGGTGCGACACTCGACGGTGCGGCAGTCCCGGTGCGAGAGGAGAACGGTGCCGCGGTGGTGTCCCTCGGCTACCTCAGCAGCGGTGGCGAGGGCGTGGTGCGCCTCGTGCTGCGCGCGGGAGAGGAGGTCGGTGAGCAGCCGGTGCACGCGACGATCACGACCGCTCAAGGGCGGGAGTATCCGCTCGGCTCGACCGTCGTGCAGGTGCGCGGTGTGTCGATCGAGGCACCGGATGCCGTGCGCGAGCGTGCGGTGACGCTCTCCGGCCGGGCGCCGGCCGGCTCGACGGTGACCCTCTTCGAGGGCGAGCAGCAGGTCGGTGTGGCGGTGGCAGGCCCGAGCGGATGGTGGGAGGCGCGGATCGCGGAGCTGCCGGTGCGGCCGATCGGCTTCTCCTATCGGTTCTCTGCGCAGCTCGACGACGGATCCAGCGCGGGCCCCGCGGTGGTCGTCTACGATCCGCGGCGCGCGGCGCTGACCGAGGTCGCGATGCTGCAGGACGGTCGCGGTGTGCGGTTCGTACCGGCGGACGGGGTGGCCCGGTTCCCCTTCGTCTACCGCACCGACGAGCCGGTGGAGTTCGAGCTGGACTTCGATCGGCCGGAGCTGGTGACCTCGGCGACCGTGCGGTTCGGCGAGCGCTCGGCCGAGGCCGTCCGCGGTGAGGACGGCGTGTTCCGGGCATCCTTCCCGCTGAAGTTCGGGCAGGAGGGCGATGTCTGGGTGAGCTTCACCTCCGACAGCGCGCCGGCGGAGTTCGGCACCGAGTCCCTCGGGTTGCCGGTGACCGTCGACGACGTGCGGGAGCTGCTCCCACCCGCGCTGCGGGACTTCTCGATCGACGAGAGCAGCATGGAGGAGGATGCCGACGGCACCCAGCGCGTCCAGGTGGCAGGCACGCTGCCGCCCGCGCCCGGCACCGACCAGAGGCGCCCGATCTCGGTCTCGGTGACCGTCACGCCGATGCCCGACTACACGCCGGGGGCGGCGACCGCGGCGATCGCGCGGGCGATCGGTGTGCCGGTCTACGACGCCGCGCTGAGCATCTCCGAGGACGGGTCCTCGGGCCGGGCGAGCGCGGTGTTCGGGGCGGATGCCGC
>JBASAE010000376.1:0-3654 GCA_049654285.1 Microbacterium sp. | reverse complement strand
CCTCCGCGGCGGGCGCGATGCCCGGGACATCCTCCGGCGCCCCATCACGCCGCCCATGGCCGCACATCCTCCATCCCCAGCCGGTCCCCGGCCAGCAGGAAACGACCGGTCTGCACGATGCGACGCGTGCCGTCGGGCTGCCGGCCGAGGTGCACCACCACCGTGAACGCGCTCACCACCTGGCGCGCCAGGGCCGCAGGCTCCATGCCGGCCAGCGCCCCCAGTGCCTCGAGCCGCGCCGGCACGTCGGCGAGCCCGCTGGCGTGCAGGGTTCCCGCTCCGCCGTCGTGTCCGGTGTTGAGGGCGGTGAGCAGCTCGCGCACCTCCTCGCCGCGGCACTCGCCGACGACGAGCCGATCGGGCCGCATCCGCAGGGATTCGCGTACCAGCACGGCGAGGGTGATGCGCCCGGCGCCCTCGAGGTTCGCCTGACGCGCCTCCAGGGCGACGTGGTGCGGATGCCGTGGTCGCAGCTCGGCGACGTCCTCGATGGTGACGATCCGCTCGGCGGCGGGTACCTCGGAGAGCAGCGCGGAGAGCAGTGTGGTCTTGCCGGTGCCGGTGCCGCCGGTGATCAGGATGTTCGCGCGATCGGTCACCAGCATCCGGAGCCAGCCGTGCTGCGCGGCGTCGAAGGCGCCCAGCGCGGCCAAGGCGGCGAGGTCGGCCGCGCGCACCCGCGGCACCCGGATCGACAGCGCGGTCCCCGTGGTCGCGATCGGCGCCAGCACGGCATGCACGCGGATACCGGAGTCGAGCCGCACGTCGACGCACGGCGCCCGATCGTCGAGATGGCGACCGCCGAGGCCCACCAGGGCGACAGCGAGATCACGCACCTCACGCTCCGATGCGCACCAGCCGGGGACGCGCTCGGCACCGTGACCGCGATCGACGAACAGCCCGCCGGAGCCGTTGACGAAGATGTCGGTGACCCGCTCGTCGGCACAGTGCTCGGCGAGCGCGCCGAACGCCGGATCGACGCGCATCGGCACGGCCTCCCCCGGCACGGCGGCGGATGAGGCCAGCGGGCGGAGGACGAAGGGATCGGTCATGTGCTCGAAGCTAGGCGGCCGCGCAGGAGCACGGGCCCCGGGATCCCACGCTCTGTGCACAACTCGGCAAGAGGACTCGATGTGCAGAACGGCTGTCGAGCCGCTGTGTGAGAGCCGCTACGTGAGAGCGCTCCCATGAGAAGGGCGACGCCTCACGGGGGGAATGAGACGTCGCCCACGCGCGACCCGGAATCGGGGTGTCGGGCGCGCGAAAGCCGGAATACGATTTCGGCTGAGGATGAGTGTACGCAAGGAAGGCTTCCTCACAAAAACCCGGCGGGCTACCGACTTTCGGCGGTACTGCACGTCGGAGGTCACGGATAGATTCGCCGTGTCACGGTTGTGCGCCGCACGACTACGTCCACCGCGCAAAGGAGCGAGAGCCATGAGCAGCCAGATCGATCATCTCCTCGACGAGACCAGGCAGTTCCCGCCCTCGCCCGAGTTCGTCGCGGCATCCGTCGACGACCCCGCCCTGTACGAGCGCGCCGACGCCGACCGCGACGCGTTCTGGGCAGAGCAGGCCCGCGAGCTGCACTGGCACAAGCCCTTCACCGAGGTGCTGGACTGGTCGAACCCGCCCTTCGCGAAGTGGTTCGCCGACGGCGAGCTGAACGTCGCCTACAACTGTCTCGACCGGCACGTCGCGGCGGGCATCGGCGACCGCGTCGCGATCCACTGGGAGGGCGAGCCAGGAGACTCGCGCAGCATCACCTATGCCGAGCTGACCGACGAGGTGCGGCGCACCGCCAACGTGCTCTCCGGCCTCGGTGTCGGCCACGGCGACCGCGTCGCGATCTACCTGCCGATGATCCCCGAGGCGGTCGTCTCGATGCTCGCCGTCGCACGCCTCGGCGCGATCCACTCGGTCGTGTTCGGCGGGTTCAGCGCCGACAGCCTGCGCTCGCGCATCGACGACGCCGGGGCCAAGGTCGTCATCACGGCGGACGGCGGCTATCGCAAGGGCAGGGTGTCCGCCCTCAAGCCGGCGGTCGACCAGGCGCTCTCGGACCGCCACGGCGAGGGCGAGCAGCAGACCGTCGAGCACGTGCTCGTCGTCAGACGTGGAGACAACGAGGTCGACTGGACCGAGGGCCGCGACATCTGGTGGCACGATGTCGTGCCGCAGGCATCCCCCGAGCACGAGGCACTGCCGTTCCCCGCCGAGAACCCGTTGTACATCCTGTACACCTCGGGGACCACCGGCAAGCCGAAGGGCATCCTGCACACCTCGGGCGGCTATCTCACCCAGGCCGCCTACACGCACAAGTACGTCTTCGACCTGCATCCCGAGACCGACGTGTTCTGGTGCACCGCCGACATCGGCTGGGTCACGGGGCACTCCTACGTCGTCTACGGGCCGCTCGCGAACGGCGCGACCCAGCTGATGTACGAGGGCACGCCGGACGCCCCGCACCCCGGCCGCTGGTGGGAGCTGATCCAGAAGTACGGCGTGACGATCCTCTACACCGCGCCCACCGCGATCCGGTCGTTCATGAAGACCGGGCGGCAGATCCCGAACCAGTTCGACCTCAGCAGCCTGCGGGTGCTGGGATCGGTGGGTGAGCCGATCAACCCCGAGGCGTGGATGTGGTACCGCGAGGTGATCGGCGCCGGCAGGACCCCCATCGTCGACACCTGGTGGCAGACCGAGACCGGAGGCATCATGGTCTCGCCGCTGCCGGGCATCACCGCCACCAAGCCCGGCTCCGCACAGGTCCCGCTGCCCGGCATCTCGATCGACGTGGTCGACGAGCAGGGCGCGAAGGTCGAGAACGGCAACGGCGGCCTCCTCGCGATCACGAAGCCCTGGCCGGCCATGCTGCGCGGTGTCTGGGGCGACCCGGAGCGCTTCAAGGAGACCTACTGGGAGAAGTTCGAGGAACAGGGCTTCTACTTCGCCGGCGACGGCGCCCGCCTCGACGAGGACGGCGACCTGTGGCTGCTCGGCCGCGTCGACGACGTGATGAACGTGTCGGGCCACCGGCTCTCGACCGCCGAGATCGAGTCCGCGCTCGTCGGTCACGAGGCCACCGCCGAGGCCGCGGTGGTCGGCGCATCCGACGAGACCACCGGCCAGGCGGTCGTCGCCTTCGTGATCATCAAGGAGAGCTACCTCTCCGCGCACTCTCCCGAGGGACTCGCCGAGCTGTTGCGCGGCTGGGTGGGCCAGCAGATCGGCGCGATCGCCCGACCCCGTGAGGTCTACATCGTCGCCGAGCTGCCCAAGACCCGCTCCGGCAAGATCATGCGGCGTCTGCTGCGCGACGTGGCGGAGGGCCGCGAGATCGGCGACACCACGACGCTCGCCGACACCGCGGTGATGACCATCATCAGCAAGCAGACCAGGGGCTGAGCCCGGCAAACGATGAAGGCCCCCTCGGTCGAGGGAGCCTTCATCGCGCGTCGCATAACCCGCCTGCCGTGCGTCGAATCCCAGGACGCGGCGAGGCGCGGCGACCGCGGATGACGACGCGGGGCGGCGTCATCCGATCACGCGAGGATGAACGTCACCTCGACCTCGACGGGCGTGTCCAGCGGCAGCACGGCGACGCCGACGGCCGCGCGGGCGTGCTTCCCGGCGTCGCCGAAGATCTCGCCG
>JBASAE010000375.1:0-3897 GCA_049654285.1 Microbacterium sp. | reverse complement strand
GTGCGCGGTGAGCACGCGCACCGCGCCGCGGATGCCCTCGGCGAGCCGCGCGGCGATCGTCGGCTGTCGCATCGCCTCGTCCAGGGCGTCCTCCAAAGCCCCGAGCGCGCTGTCGAGCGCCAAGGCGAGCAGCTGCTCCTTCGAGTCGAAGTGGTGGTAGAGCGCCGATTTCGTCAGCCCCAGCCGTGACGCGAGGTCGGCGACGGAGGTGGCGTCGTAGCCCTGCTGGTTGAACAGTTCGACGGCGACCTGCAGCACCTGATCGCGGTGATAGCCGGGGCGTCCGCGCCGGGCCGTCTGCGCCTGGGTCATGGCTCAAACGTACCGGCTCGTCGGCGGGCTAAGCTGGACCGGTACCTTCCCCTTCCCGAGAGGATCCGTCATGGCCGAGTTCATCGCCTTCATCGTCATGTTCATCGGGGGGATCTACCTGCTCAGCTTCGCCCAGGGGCTCGCGGAGTTCCAGAGCGTCGTCTTCGTCGCGGGCATCCTGCTCTCGTCGCTCGCGCTCGCCTTCGCGATGCGTCAGCGCGGATCGGCCACGCGCCGCAAGGACAACTGGTCGCAGGACAGCTGACCGCCGGCGTCCGTTCCGGGGCTCAGCCCTCGGTCCCGCGCACCGCGTCCAGGAAGACGTCGTGCAGCAGGCCGTTGCTGGCGACGGCCGAACGGTCCGAGAGCGAGCCCGATCCGTCGAGGGCGGTGAACCGTCCGCCGGCGGCACGCACGATCGCGACGGCGGCGGCGATGTCGTACTCCTTGATGTCGAACTCGGCGACGAGGTCGACGCGGCCCTCCGCGAGCATCATGTAGCTGTACACGTCGCCGTAGGCGCGGTCGCGCCAGATCCGCTCGCAGAGAGCGAGGAGCTGCGGCAGCCGCCCGGCATCCCGCCACTGGGCGATGCTCTGGAAGCTGAGGCTCGCCTCGTCGAGGGCGCCGACCTCGGAGACCCGGATGCTGCGCGGACCGGTCTCGGCGTTCGTCCACGCCCCGAGCCCCGTGGCGGCCCACCAGCGCCGGCCGAGGGCGGGCATGCTCACGACGCCGACCTGCGGGATGCCGTCGACGGCCAACGCGATCATGGTGCCCCAGAGCGGGATGCCGCGGAGGAAGTTCGCGGTCCCGTCGATCGGGTCGATGATCCACTGTCGGGCGGTGTCGCCCTCGGCACCGAACTCCTCGCCGAAGATCCCGTCCCCGGGGCGCTCGGCGGCGAGCAGCTCGCGGACGGCGCGCTCGGTGGCGAGGTCGGCATCGGTGACGTGCGAGTGGTCCGCCTTCAGAGACACCTCGAGGTCGGCGGCGTCGAACCGGGGCAGGGACTGAGCGTCCGCGGCATCGGCGAGACGGAGGGCGAGGTCGAGGTCGGCGTTCACGGCGGAGGAGGTCACCGCTCCAGGCTAGCGGTCGCCTGCGGCCGACATGCCCGGGCTGCGCCGCGGGATTTTGTCCGCGGCCTGCGCGGCTGGTAACGTATCTCCTCGGTGCTGCAAAGCGCCACGCACCTCTAGCTCAATCGGCAGAGCAACTGACTCTTAATCAGTGGGTTCAGGGTTCAAGTCCCTGGGGGTGCACGGATCAGCCTCAGAAACTCTCGCCAGTTTCCGGGGCTTTTCTGCTTCTCGGATCGAAGAGCTTCCAGGCTTCGATCGGGCGACAGTGCGAAAACAGCGCCCGATGTTAACCGATCTCGCGCGGCGGGGAGCTAGAGCGACGTTCCCAGCGGACTCCGGCGTAGTCCGTGAATCGGACGACTGCGAATGCGTCGCCGAACGTGGCCGCTGGCCGGGGTAGTTCGATGGACTCGTTTAGGGAGACACCACGGGCGAAGACTTCCCGCCGAGCGAGCGCGAGAACTTCCACGCCGTTCTCCTCGACTGAGATGTCGATGTCGAATATGAAGCCGTCGCTGGTGTTCTGAAGGTTGACATGGGCACGGTGCTCGTTCGCATCGGTGGGCTGGGTATCGAGGCGGGCGAAGACATGCTGAGCTTGCCGGATGCGGCGATCGGCCAGGTCAGACATGTAAGCGTCCCGTGCAGTCCGGGTGGCTTTGGAGGCTTGGATTGCTGCAACAGCAGAGAAAATCGCGGCTGCCAACGCGACCAAGGCAGAAAGCACGGCCAGGATCGTGGCTAACGGATCGTCGACGACTTCTACAGGCAGGGGGATGGGCATATGGCCACAGTATTGGGACGGCCAGGTTCCCGAGCAGAGGTGGTGCGTGTATCCCGGCGCTCCGTGTCGGTGCTCTGCGGCAAGATGGTGCCATGACGTGGCGCCCTCGCTCTGTTTCCCCAGAAACGTGGGATGTGCTGCATCCCGGCGTCCCGTCCTGGCTTGAGGCGCCGCTCTTCGATTGGGCGAATTATGCGCTGCTCTCGGTTGCAATACCCGCCCCGTCCGTGATTCATGTTCCTATGCCGTTGGAACGGCCCAACAAAGTGGCCAGAGCTCTCCAGGAGTTCGATCTAGCGACGCGACGCGCCACGCCGTTGCAAGCGAGTGTGGATCGCGACGGCCTACGCGGCGTCCGCGCAGACCTGAGCGACGACGAGTGGTTGGACTTCGTCGACTTCCTGATTTACCACGTCGATAGCGAGTGGCTAGGTGACCAGCGGATCGAGGAGTTGACCGTTCTACTGGCCCGCGCCGGGTCGGAGTGGACGGTCGGCGAGCACGATGGACACCGTGGCTTGGTGAAGCGTGTTCCCGACGGAGTCGCGGTCGCTGCGAAAGCGATCATCGAAAGTGGGGCGTCAGCTGGGACCTTGCTCGGAGAGGCCTGGCATGCGGTATACGGCCGCAACCCCGATCCTGAGGAGGCCTACGCGAAGGCGATTAAGGCTGTCGAGGAAGCGGGCTGGGACAAGGTGTCTCCGAAGAACGAGAGAACATCGCTCGGCACCATGGTCCGAGATATGAAAGCCCAATCAGACTGGCTGATTGATCTGCCCACGCCTGATGCCGATGTTCCGGTCAAGATGGCCGACGCACTATGGGTTGGCCAGGAGGGTCGCCACGGAGGCAACGGCTACCGTAAGCCGACGGCGGCGGAGGCTGAGGCAGCCGTGCTGCTCGCAGTGCCTCTCGTTCAGTGGTTTAGCTCCGGCGCTCTCGCCCGACGAGCTTAGTATCCGCGTCCGGTCGCTACCTCGCCGTCGACAGTTACGGCATGATGGCCCTATGAACGCACCTGCGCCCGCGCTCGACTACGCCGACTTGTACTTCGGCAAGAGTGATTCTCAGAACGAGCTTTCCGACGACCGCGGCGAGTTCATCAAGAGCTTTGTAAACCTAGGCAACATTGTCGACAAAGTCGTAGGCGGCACCCATTCGCTCATCCTCGGACCGAAGGGGACCGGGAAGTCCGCGCTGGGGTGGTACCTGCAAGCCACAAGCCACGACAACAACTACTTCGCACGGGTCAAAGATGCCTCCGAGTTACCGCTTGCTGACATTCCTCAGCTTCAGACAGGTCAGCCCGCAGGGACTGAGCGGACTGTGACAGCTTGGCGCTTCATCTTGCTGTGTAACTATCTCGACGTTCTGCTGAAGGACCAGAGCGCTCATATCCCCTCATCTTCGGAGGTGCGGCGAGTAATCGGACATCTTCGTGGCTACGGACTGCTCGGTGGCACGTCGGGGAAAGCAATTCTCTCCGTCGCCAAGACCACCGTACAGATTCCGATTCCGAAGCTCGGACCGGTGTACCAGCGCGAGTCGTCTCCGATGCTCAACATATTCGCCCTGCTGCCGTACTTGGAGGAGTGGGCAGCAAACGCACGATCCGGCAACCGCCACATCCTGCTTCTCGACGGGCTTGACTCGATCTTCTTGAACGACAGCAGGTATGACGAGAGCATGGCGGCGCTTGTGCAAGCGGCTTACAGC
>JBASAE010000374.1:0-3756 GCA_049654285.1 Microbacterium sp. | reverse complement strand
GCACGAGGGCCGCGCTCGTGAGGCCGAGCGCCACTCCGGGCCACACCAGGAGCAGGGGCGCCCGGTTGAAGTTGTTGAACGCCTCGTTGAGCATCGCACCCCACGTCGGGGTGTTCCCGCTGCCGATTCCGATGAACTCGAGGCCGGCCTGCAGGCCGATCGCGATTCCGGCGACGAGGGCGATCTGGATGATGACGGGGGCACGGACGACGGTCAGGATGTGGCGGCCGATGATGCGCCAGTCCGGCAGACCGGACACGCGTGCGGCATCCACGTACAGCTCGTTGCGCACGGCCGCGACGGCGCCGCGGACCAGTCGGTAGAACGAGGGTGCCACCAGGAAGCCGAGCACGATCATGAGCACCCAAACCGTGGGGCCGAGGACGGCGCGGGAGGCCAGGAGCACGATCATCGCGGGCAGCGACATGACGAAGTTGGTCACCCAGCCCGACGCCGAGTCGAACCATCCGCCGTAATACCCGGCGAGCAGACCGGTCGGCACGCCGATCACGAGGGCGACCAGGAGGGCGATGACCGCGCCGCCCAGTGTGTTCTGTCCGCCGTAGAGCAGGCGGGCGAGAACGTCGCGCCCCGCGGTGTCGAACCCGAGAGGATGCCCCGGCTGCGGGCCCTGGAACGCGTTCTTCGGGATGGCGTCGTTGGGCCCGAAGGGGGCGAGAAGAGGTGCGCAGACGACGACGAGCACGATGAGCACGAGCACGATCGCGGCGGTGAGCGCGAGCGGTCGGGAAAGGAGCGCCCCCAGGACGCTCGGGGCCTTGACGGCGGCGGCGTCGGCGACGCGCGGCTCTTCGGTGGGCACAGTGGCCTGCTGGGTCACGAGGTCCTCGCTTTGGGCAGTAGCCAGCCGATGCCGAGATCGACCAGGAGGTTGACGATGACGACGCCGATCGCGGAGAGCATCACGAGGCCCATGATGATCGGGATGTCTCCTTGGGTCGTGTACTGGATCGCCATGGATCCGATGCCGGGCAGACCGAAGATCTGCTCGACGATGACCGCTCCGCCGAGCAGGCCGACGAACTGCATTCCGAGGACGGTGAGTGCGGGCGCCGACGCGTTGCGCAGCACGTGGCGGAAGAGGATGTTGCGGTGCGGCAGGCCGCGTGTGGCGAGCGTGCGGATGTAGTCGGAGCGGGCGACTTCGATGACCGAGGAGCGCACCTGTTGTGCGATCCCGGCGACCGCCGCGATCGAGAGTGAGATCGCGGGCAGGGTGATCGTCGAGAGCCATCCGCTGAACGACTGTGTGATCGGGATGTAGCCGATCGCGGGGAACCAGCGCAGCTGCACCGCGAAGACGATCACGATGACGATCGTCACGAGAAAGCCCGGCAGGGCGTACCCGGCGACGCTGAAGATCTGTACGAAGCGGTCGACGGCTCCTCGCCGGATACCCGCCCAGACGCCGAGGAGGTAGCCGACGACGGCCGTGACCAGCGTCACCCCGACCATGAGGCTGAGGGTGACCGGGAGACGTCCGGCGATCGCGGTCGTGACGTACTCACTGGAGAACCAGGAGCGACCGAGGTCTCCCCTCAGCGCGCGGGTGAGCCAATCTCCGTACTGCACAAGGATCGGACGATCCACTCCGAGCGCCGCGTTCTTGGCGTCGATCGCCGCTTGCGAGGCGTTGAGCCCCAGGAGCTGCCTGCCCACATCCTGCCCCGAGAGGGACAGCAGGAGGAAGGTGACCAGGGAGGTGACGAACAGCAGCACGATGCTGGCGCCGATTCGTCGCGCGAGGAAGATGACCATGAGCGGTACCCCTGTTTCGTTGGGAGCCGGTTCGGACCGGCTCCCACCGTCCCTGTCAGTGCGACAGGGAGTAGTTGTAGATGGACGTCTCGGCCTGGCCCGCCTGGGTGACCGCGGTGATGCCGGGAACCGTGACGAGCTTGTATGTCATCCGGTAGAAGGGCAGGAACCAGGCATCCTTCACGATGTGCTCGTTGAGCTGCTGATAGATCTTCTTGGCCTCGTCGCCCGACGCCGTGCGTGCGGAGGCCGCGAGCTTCTGCACCGTCTCGTCGGTCGTTCCGAAGAAGTTGAACGTGCCGGGGGCGATGAGGCCCTTGTAGACGATCCAGTCATCCGACGACTGCCCCATGTTCATGACCATGCCGGAGAACTCGCGCTGGACGAAGATCTGCTTGAGCGCTGTCGCCGCATCGACGTCCTGCCACGTGAGCGTGACGCCCACGGCGGCGAGATCGGTCTGCAAGGCGGTGGCGATGTTGTCGGTGACGATGGTCGTCAGACGCGGGAGGACGAGCTCGAAGCCATCGGCGTAGCCGGCGTCGGCGAGGAGCTCCTTCGCCTTGGCGGGGTCGTAGGCGTAGTAGTCGTCGAGCGACTTCTCGTACCCCTGCGTGTCGACGCCCCAGACCTGGCTGGTGATCTCGCCGCGACCGTCACGGATGACCTTGAGCATGGTCTCGCGGTCGACGGCGTAGTTCAGCGCCTGGCGCACCTCGGGCTTCGCGAGCGCGGGCGTGAGCGCGCCGCCCCGGTCGAACAGCAGCACACCCTGGAAATCGAACAGGACGTCCTGCGCCTTCAGCTTCGGGTCGTTCTCTGCGGCGAGCTGCTGATCCGCGGTCTGCAGGAGCGCACTGTCGAGCTGGCCCGTCTTCAGGCCGTTGACCATCGCGTTCTCATTGTCGAACGCGGAGATCGTGATCGTGGAGAAGTCGAGCTTGGAGCCCCAGTAGGTGGCGCGACGGTCGAACACCCAGCTCGTGCCGATGGCCGTCTTGCCGCTGTCGAGCGTGTAGGGGCCGGTGCCGTCCGGAGTGGTGACCAGGGCATCGTCGGTGCTGAACTTCGCCGGGTTGGCCATCAGTCCGGCGGAGTCGGACAGGTAGAACTCGAGCCCAGGGTCGGCCTGCGGGAGCGTCACGGTGACATGGGTCGGGTCGACAACGGCGATCTCCGCGCCGGCCAGGAACGACGCGTTGGGCCCGCCGCCGTCGCGGAAGCGGTCCATGTTCGCCTTGACCGCTGCGGCATCCAGCTTCGTGCCGTCATCGAAGGTGACGTCGTCACGGAGGGTGAGCGTGAGCACCGTGCGGTTGTCGTTGTAGGACCATTCGGTCGCCAGGGACGGCTCGTACGTGCCGTCGGGGGCGCGGCGGATGAGCGTGTCGTAGACCGCCTGGAAGTACGGCATCGTTCCACCGATCGCGTCGATGGGGTCGAGGCTCGTCGGCTTGGACATCGTGCCGATCTTGAGCGTGTCGTCGTGCGCAGCCGGTTGGTCGCCTCCGGCGCATCCCGTCAGCACGAGCAGCGCGGCTACCCCTGCGGCGATGCCGCCGATCAATCGCTTGTTCATTACAGACTCCGTTGTTTGCTGTGGTGATGGACCGAAGATGATGCTCGGCCCGAACGCGATGGACAGTATCACAATTTTCTACCACATGGTAAGTTTGATGAGTCAATGATGAAAGGGTCCCGATGACGACGCCCGTCCCCCGCAAGCTCTCCAAAGGCGAGCGCACGAAGACTCGCATCCTGGAGGCCGCGCTGGAGGTGTTCAGCGAGCAGGGCTTCTCGCAGACCTCGGTCCGCGACATCGCGACCCGCGCCGACATCACCCACGTCGGCTTGATGCACCACTTCCCCAGCAAGGACGACATGCTCGTTCGCATCCTGGAGTTCCGCGAGAAGCAGGACGAGGAGGATGCCGCCCGGTTCGCCGACCTCGGCATCGACCGCCTGTTCGCATGGATC
>JBASAE010000373.1:0-4148 GCA_049654285.1 Microbacterium sp. | reverse complement strand
GAACGCGACCCGTCGCCCGTGGGCGTGCGCGGCGTCGATCACCTGCTGCACGCGGTGCACATGGCTGGAGAAGCTCGCGACGATCACCCGGCGGGAGGCGCTGCCGATCACCTGATCGAGCACCGGGCCGATCGAGCGCTCCGTCGGGGTGAACCCGGGGACGTCGGCGTTCGTGGAGTCGACCAGGAACAGATCGACCCCCTCCTCGCCCAGCCGCGCGAAGGCCCGCAGGTCGGTGATGCGGCCGTCGAGCGGCAGCTGATCCATCTTGAAGTCGCCGGTGGCCAGCGCCGTGCCCGCCTCCGTGCGGATGGCGACCGCGAGCGCGTCCGGGATCGAGTGGTTCACCGCGACGAACTCGAGGTCGAACGGGCCGACCTGCTCACGCTGTCCCTCCTTCACGGTCAGCGTGAACGGCTTGATGCGGTGCTCCTTGAGCTTCGCCTCGACGAGCGCGAGGGTCAGCCCGGAGCCGATCAGCGGGATGTCCTGCTTGAGACGCAGCAGGTAGGGCACCGCGCCGATGTGGTCCTCGTGTCCGTGCGTGAGCACGACGCCGACGATGTCGTCGAGACGGCCCTTGATCGGCTCGAAGTCGGGGAGGATGAGGTCGACGCCGGGCTGGTGCTCCTCGGGGAACAGCACGCCGCAGTCGACGACGAGGATCTTGCCGCCGATCTCGAAGATCGTCATGTTGCGGCCGACCTCGCCCAGACCGCCGAGCGGCGTGACGCGCAGGGTGCCTGCGGCGAGGGGTTCGGGGTCGGCGAGGGGGATGGACATGCTGTCTCCTCTGTCGGGCGCCGTGGCGTCCCGTTGGTTGCGTGCCGGCGCCCGTCAGCGGCTGGTGCCGTGCTCCGTCATCAGCGAGTGGTGCCGTGCACCTTGGGCAGTGCGCCGCCTGCGGCGGCGTTGCGGTCGGGCCGGAAGTTCGAGAAATCGGCTCCGGGTACGTCCTTCACGAGGGCGAGCTCGTCCTCGATGATCGCGGCCTCCCACTCCTCCGGTCCGACCAGCGGCAGCCGCACCCTCGGGCTGCCGATCCGGCCGAGGCCGTGCAGGATGTACTTCGCCGAGACCGTGCCGGGCACGTGGGTCATCACGGCGCGCACGAGGGGCTCGAGGCGCTTGTGCTCGGCGGTCGCCGTCCCGAGGTCGCCGCGGTTCACCGCGTCGACGATCGTGCGATAGGGCGCCGAGGTGATGTTCGCCGTCACGCCGATCATGCCGGTCGCACCGATCGCGAGGTGCGGGAGCACGTTGGCGTCGTCACCGGAGAAGTACATCAGGTCGGTCTGGTTGAGCACGCGGCTGACCTCGCTGAAGTCCCCCTTGGCGTCCTTCACGGCGAGGATGTTCGGGTGGTTGGCGAGGCGGAGGATGGTCTCGTACTTGATCGGCACCCCGGTCCGGCCCGGGATGTCGTACAGGATGACCGGCAGGTCGGTCGCGTCGGCGACGAGCCGGAAGTGCGTGAGGATGCCGGCCTGCGTCGGCTTGTTGTAGTACGGCGTGACGATCATGATGCCGTCGGCGCCGGCCTTCTCGCTGGCCTTGTACAGCTCGATCGCATGCGCGGTCTCGTTGGAACCGCCGCCGGTGATGATCTTCGCGCGGCCGCCCGAGACGGACTTTCCGACCTCGACGAGCTTGAGCTTCTCGGGGTCCGTGAGGGTGGAGGTCTCACCGGTCGTCCCGGTGACCACGATGCCGTCGGCACCGCCCGAGATCACGTCGTCCATGTGCTTCTCGACGGCGGGCCAGTCGACTTCGCCGTCGGCGGTCATCGGGGTGACCAGCGCGACGAGGACCTGTCCGAAGGGGTTGCCCGTGTGCGTCATAGGAACCAGGCTATCGCCTCGGGCGCCCGTCCACGCGCCCGTCCCGGGATCAGACCCGGCCGCGGCGCGCGACCGAGGCCGTCAGCGACCTCGGCAGGACGCCGGTGATCGCCACGATCGCCTTGTAGCGCAGCGACGGCACGGACACGCCCTTCCCGCGGGAGGCGTCGCGCAGCGCCGCACGGACCACGTCGCGGGCGTCCAGCCACAGGAACCCCGGAACGCCCTCCTTACCGGCCGGCAGCCCCATCCGCTCGTGGAACGTGGTGTGCGTGAAGCCCGGGCACACCGCGGTGACCGTGACGCCGTCCGCCGCGTACTCGGCGTTCGCCCATCTGCTGAAGCCGATCAGCCAGCCCTTGCAGGCGGAGTAGGTCGACCGCGAGATGAACCCGGCGACGGACGCCACGTTGACGATGCGTCCGCCCCGGCCGCGCATGGTCTGCAGCGCCGCGTGCATGAGCCGCATCGCCGCCTCGACGTGGACGCGCAGATGCCGCACCTCGTCCTCGATGTCGTTGTCGGCGAACTGCAGCGGCAGGCCGAAGCCGGCGTTGTTGACGAGCAGGTCGATCGGCGCCTCGACGTCGGCGAGGCGCTCGGCGACCCGCGCGACGTCCTCTTCGACGGCCAGGTCCGCCGGCAGCACCTGCACGGCGACCCCGTGCGCCCCGTGCAGCTCCTCCGCGAGCGCGTCGAGCGCGTCCCTCGAGCGGGCGACCAGCACGAGATCGGCGCCGCGGCCGGCGAGCTGCCGGGCGAACTCGGCGCCGAGCCCCGCAGACGCCCCGGTGATCAGTGCAGTGGGCATGGTGCTCCTCCGTGGGCGGACTCGTCAGCGCTCATAGCTCAGGAAGCGGTATCGGATGCCCGTGCGCGAGGTCAGCCACTCCCCCTCGGAGACCCGGCGCCAACCCGCCTTCGACGGCGCGTGGGCGTCCCCGTCGACCTCCAGGTCGATCTCCGTCACCTCCAGCCGGTCGGCGCCGGCGATCGCCTGCGCATAGATCTCGGCGCCGCCGATGACCCACACCCGCTCCTGTCCGCGGGCGGCATCCTGCAGACCCGTGGCTCGACGTGCGCCCTCGGCGGCCCAGTCCTGCTGTCGGGTGATGACGATGTTCTCCCGCCCCGCCAGGGGACGGAACCGCTCGGGCAGGGAGTCCCAGGTCCTGCGACCCATGATCACCGGGGCGCCGAGGGTGACCTCCTTGAAGTGCGCCATGTCCTCCGGCACATGCCAGGGCATGCCCCCGGCGACGCCGATGACGCCGCCGTGCGCCTCGGCCCAGATCAGTCCGACCCAGGTCATACGGCCACAGCCGCTCTGATCGTGGGGTGGTGCCGGTAGTCCTCCACGATGAAGTCGTCGTACGTGTAGTCGAGGATCGACTCCGGCTTCCGAGCGAAGCGCAGCGTCGGGTACGGGTACGGGTCGCGGGCGAGCTGCTCGCGCACCTGTTCGACGTGGTTGTCGTAGACGTGGCAGTCCCCGCCGGTCCAGACGAAGTCGCCGGGCTCCAGCCCCGTCTGCTGCGCGACCATCATCGTCAGCAGCGCATAGGAGGCGATGTTGAAGGGCACCCCGAGGAAGAGGTCGGCGCTGCGCTGGTAGAGCTGGCACGACAGCCTGCCGTCGGCGACGTAGAACTGGAACAGCGCATGGCAGGGTGCGAGCGCCATGTCGGGGATGTCGGCGGGGTTCCATGCCGAGACGATGAGCCGCCGGGAGTCCGGCGTGGCGCGGATCTGCTCGATCACCTGGGTGAGCTGGTCGATGTGCCCGCCGTCCGGCGTCGGCCAGGACCGCCACTGCACGCCGTACACCGGGCCGAGGTCGCCCTCGGCGTCAGCCCATTCGTCCCAGATCGTGACGCCGTTCTCCTGCAGCCAGCGCACGTTCGAGTCGCCCCGCAGGAACCACAGCAGCTCATAGGCCAGCGACTTGAAGTGCACCCTCTTCGTGGTGATCAGCGGGAAGCCCTGCGCGAGATCGAACCGGATCTGCCGCCCGAACACGCTGGTGGTCCCGGTACCCGTGCGGTCGTCCTTGTGCGTGCCGACGGCGAGCACGTCGCGGAGCAGGTCTTCGTACGGCGTGGGAACGGTCATGACTGCCACGATACCGGCGAGCGGCGGCATCCGGTCCGTCATCCTCCGTCACATCCGACCCGGTGCGCGGATCACGGACGTACGCTCGGAGCATGACCCCGATCGCCGCCCTCGCCACCGTCGGCGCACTCGTGGTCGTCGCCGTCGTGTCGGGCCTCGTGTGGCGCGCGTCGGACGGGCGCCGTCGCCGCGGCG
>JBASAE010000372.1:0-1807 GCA_049654285.1 Microbacterium sp. | reverse complement strand
CGCCGGCTCCTCCCGGCGCACGACGTCCCGCAGGCGCCGCAGTGCATGCCGGCCGCGCTGCCAGCGCCGCCAGGCATCCAGGTCGGAAAAGATCAGGCCCATGCGCTCTGCACCTTCCGCATGCGGTGCACGAGGGTGTGCTCGGCGAGCGTGCGCCGACGGCCCGCCTCGCGGATGCCCCGCGCCCACTCCGGCTCGCGCCGGGCGCGCCGCACGTGATCGCGCAGCTCGTCGTCCGACTCGAACAGCAGCGTCTCGGCGCCCACCTCGTAGTACTCGGCGACAGACGGGCGGTCGATCAGCTGCAGCGCGCCGACCCCCGGGGCCTCGAAGGTGCGCATCGAGAGCCCGTCGTGGCCGTCGCCGTGGATGTTGAACGTCGCGATACTGCCCGCCATGATCCCGTAGTAGGCCGCCCGGTCGACGTCGCGGTGCGCGATGACGCCGGATGCCGTCCACCGGCGAGTGCGCAGCACGTCCCAGGGGTTCCGGGACCACTCCCGCCCGTACGCCTCGACGGGCTCCCCGGACGCGGCGAGCATGCGCAGCAGCCGCTCGCGCTCGGGATAGCGCGCGCCGATGAAGGTGACGCTGGCGCTGGGCCGGGCGGTGAACGGGGTGAGGGAGTCGAAGCCGTCCGGCAGCAGATCGGCGGTGATGCCCCGCGCCTGCAGTGCGCGCACGTCGTCGGGGCTGTAGCTGAGCACCTGCGCGGGCACGGCCAGGGCGGCGGCGTCATAGGTCATCCGGGCGAGCTCGTCGTACAGCCACACGGTGCTGCGCGCTCCCGAGCGCGCGAGCGCATCCCACCACGACGTGCCCAGCGCATCGCCCTTGACGACCAGCACGGCGTCGGGCCGCACCTCGGTGAGCACGGCGGTCGCGGCGTCCGTCGCACGTGATCGCACGCGGGCCGCCGTGCCGGATGCCGGGTACCGGTGCGCGATCGCGTTGCCGAGCCGGTCTCCGGAGTCGTAGCAGTGCGCGACGACCTCGTGGCCGAGGGCGGTCAGCGCGGCCTGCAGCGCCTGCCAGTAGCGGTGGAACACCGGGCTGACCAGCAGCACCCTCATGTGGCGCTCCGATCCGGCCGGATGGCCGCGAGCTCGCGGCGGAAGGTCGCGAGCGGGGCGACGTCGCGCCCGGCGAGCCTGCGCAGCCCGTTCGCCACGAGGTTCACGGCGCTCGCCGCCCGCAGCCCGAACCGCAGGGCGGCGGGATGGCCGTTCCACTTCCGTGCGTAGCGCAGCCGTGACTGCACCACCCAGCGCAACCGGCGCTCGGGGTCGGACGACCCGCCGCCCTCGTGTCGGGCCTGCACCGTGCCGAGGAAGACCGACGGGACGCCATGTTCACCCAGGCGCCGTTGCAGATCGACCTCCTCGGCGTTCATGAAGTAGCCTTCGTCGAAGCAGCCCGCCGCGCGGAACGCGTCCGTCGGGATCAGCAGCGCAGCGCCCACCAGCCAGTCCACCGTGACCGTCGATCCCGGCACGCAGCGGGTGTCGTGCCCGACGGCCTCGTGGAGTCCGGCCCGGTACCGGGCGAGCGGGCTGAGCCACTCGACCACGTGGTGACGGATGCGCGGGAACCGCCGTCCGGCCCACTGCGTGGCCCCGTCGAAGCCGACCAGCATCGGCCCGCACACCGCCGGCTGCCAGGGCTCGGCCGCCCGGCACAGGTCGCCGACGAAGCCGGGGCCGATGTCGAGGTCGCTGTTCAGCACGAGCAGGTGCGGATGCGCGGCCGCGGCCGCTCCGGCGTTGACCGCCGCACCGAAGCCGCCGTTGCTCGCGCGGCGCACCAC
>JBASAE010000371.1:0-6888 GCA_049654285.1 Microbacterium sp. | reverse complement strand
GCACGAGGGGCACGGCGGTCGCGAGCAGCGCCGCCCAGCGTCCCCCCAGCCGGACGCCCAGCACGGCGAGACCGGCGAGCAGCAGCATCCAGTATCCGAGCGGTACGAGCCGCGCGCCGATCACCGGATCGATCCCGGTCGCGAGCACGCCGGCCACCGGGAGCAGCACGGCCGGCCCGGTCGAGATGCGCGGGTCGAACGGGCTGAGCATCGATCCCGAGAGGGTACCGTCGCTGGTGTACCCGAGCCCGTGCAGCAGGTTCAGGGGCACCGTGATGTTGAACGCCTCGTCCTCCCAGAACCGCACGGTGAGGCTCTGCCAGGCGACGACCAGGTGCGCCGCGAGCAGCGCGGCGGCCAGTACCCAGAACGCCAGCGAGCGGATGCGTGCCATCAGGCCCGTCCCGATCGGCGGATGCCTCGGAGCGGGGCGTCCCTGCGCAGCGACCAGGCCCACAGCTCGGCGAGCGCGCTGCGGACGAACGCGCGCAGCCGCTTCGGGGGCATCCAGTTCTTCACACCCTTGCCCCACATCGTGCCGCTGGACGAGGCTCCGCGCCGAGGGATGCTGCGCACCGCGAGGTAGCGGACGTCGAGCCCCAGGCGCGCTTCGGCGAGGGAGAAGTGCACGTGCGGCACCTGGGCGGGGCCGGGCAGGGCGTCGAGGAGCAGGCGGATCGTCTCCGGCCGGTAGGCGCGCAACGGGGTGTTGACGTCGGGGATGCCGCGTCCCGCCGCGGTCGCGACGAGCGCGCCGACGGCGGCGGTGAGCACCCTCCGGTACCAGGGGTCGGTGCGGCTGCGACGCACGCCGTGCACGACATCGGCGCCGGTGCTGACGGCAGCGCGCACGAGGCGGGCGATGTCGGCACCCTGGAACTGCCCGTCGCCGTCGACGTGCACGAGCAGGTCGGGGTCCCGGTCGAGGCCGGCGCGGTAGGCGGCGAGGGCCGTGGGCCCGTGTCCGCGGTTGACCGGCTGGGGTTCGGCATGCACGTCGTCGATCGCGCCGAGCACGGCGAGGGTCTCATCGGTGGAGCGGTCGTCGGCGACGACGAACTCGAGCCGGTCGGCGAGCGGGGCGACATGCGCGCGGATCTCGTCGATGAACCCACCGATGCCCTCCGCCTCGTTGAAGGCGGGCATGACGACGACGAGACGAGGCACGGACACGCGACTCCTCCCCCTGTCGACCGGACGGCGCGCGAACGCACACCCGAGTAGTCTAGTCAGGCCATGGAGATACGTCAGCGCCTGCGTCGGCTCGTCGGGGTGGGCAGCCGGTTCCTCATCGTCGGCGGCATCAGCACCTTGATCGAGATCGGGGTCTTCAACCTCGTCGTCTACGGGTTCGGCTGGGATCTGGTGACCGGCAAGATCGTGGCCTCCCTGGTCGCCCTGGTGAACGCCTACATCGGCAATCGCGAGTGGGCGTTCCGGGGGCGGGACCGGCGCGGTCGCGGTGCGGAGATCGTGCTGTTCATCGTGGTGAACGCGGTGTGCACCGCGCTCGGCGCCGGACTCGTGTGGCTCGGAGTAGAGGGATGGCGTCTGGCCTCCGGCGGCGAGCCCGGCGCTTTCGCCGTGAACCTCGTCAACCTGATCAGCATCGCGATCGTCGTGCTGTTCCGTTTCGTGCTATACCACAAGGTGGTGTTCCGCACTCCGGCGCCCCGTACTCCGGCCGGCTGAACCGACTCAGCGCACGGCGGCGAAGTTCGGGCGCGGCCCTTCCCAGCGTGCCACGGCGACTTTCACCTCGGTGATCTCTGCCCGCAGGGCGTCCTTCGTCTCGACGATCTCCGCGTGCACCCCGTCGATGCGCGTGGTGAGTTTGCTGTCGAGCTGGTCGATGCGCGTGCTGAGTTTGCTGTCGACCTGGTCGATGCGCGAGGTCAGTTTGTCATCGACCTGGTCGATGCGCGTGGTGAGTTTGCTGTCGACCTGGTCGATGCGCGTGCTCAGCTTGTCATCGACCTGGTCGATGCGCGTGGTGAGCTTCTCCTCCAGCCGATCCATGCGGCGGATCATCCAGCCGAAGCCACCGGCGAGCATAGCAAGGAGGCCCACGAACGTCCCGATCGTGGTGATCATCTCGGTGGACACGTACATACCTCCATTGTGCGCAACGATGGGCGTCGTGTCACTGAAGGTAGCCGGTCAGCAGGAGCAGAGGCGCCGGGATCTTCGAGGCTGTAGAGAACATTTCGCTCTGCCCCGTTGTGGAGAATGAGTCAGTCCGCGAAGCCGCGGGGGTTCTGTGACTGCCAGCGCCAGCCGTCCGCGGCCATCTCGGCGATGCCGCGCGTCGCGGTCCAGCCCAGCTCCTCTGCGGCGCGGGTCGTGTCGGCCCAGCTCTGCGGCAGGTCGCCGGCTCGGCGCGGGGCGATCGTGTAGGGGATGGGCTTGCCCGTGGCGTCCTCGAAGGCGGCGATCAGCTGCAGCACCGAGGTGGGAGTGCCGGTGCCGAGGTTCCAGGCGCGGGCGCCGTCGACGTCGGCGAGCTTCTCGAGCGCGGCGACGTGCCCCTCGGCGAGGTCGACGACGTGGATGTAGTCGCGCTCGCCGGTGCCGTCCGCGGTGGGGTAGTCGTCGCCGTAGACGCTGAGCTGCGGCAGGCGCCCGATCGCGACCTGCAGGATGTAGGGGGCGAGGTTGTTCGGGATGCCGCTGGGGTCTTCGCCGATCAGGCCGCTGGGGTGTGCGCCGACCGGGTTGAAGTAGCGCAACAGGCCGATGTGCCAGTCGTCCTCGGCGCCGGCCAGGTCGGTGAGGACGCGTTCGAGCATGACCTTCGTCATGCCGTACGGGTTGGTGGCGTCGAGCCGTCCGCCCTCTTCGAGATAGGGGGGCTGCTGGATGTCTCCGTACACGGTCGCCGAGGAGGAGAACACCATCGTGCGCACGCCGTGGCGCTTCATGGCCTTCAGCAGCGAGAAGGTGCTGCCGAGGTTGTGCGCGTAGTACCGCAGCGGATCGGCGCTGCTCTCGCCGACGGCCTTGAGCCCGGCGAAGTGGATCACCGCATCGGGCATGCTCGCTGCGACGACGGCGTCGAAGGCCGGCTCGTCGAGCAGGTCGACCTCGGCGAAGCCGGGGCGGATGCCCGTGATCTGCTCGATACGGTCGATCGCCTTCGGCGAGCTGTTGTCGAAGTTGTCGGCGATGGTGACCCGGTGCCCGCGCTCGAGGAGGGCGACGACCGTGTGCGAACCGATGAACCCGGCGCCGCCGGTGACGAGTACGTGCATGGTTCGATCCTAGGGCGGGCGCCGGACGCATCCCTGGGAGGCCGCCCTCTTAGCCGGTTCCGGCTACGGCTTCGCGACGCAGCCGGGGGTGTCGATCGTGACCGGCGTCTCCTTCACCATCGGCGTGTGCCGTACCTCGAGCGGGCCGTAGGGGCCTCCGGCGCCGGTGAAGGTCGCCTCTACGGTGACCGTCTGTCCGGGGGAGGTACGCACATTGACCTTCACGGCGTTGCGTCCCAGGTGCGGGAACACCTGCGGCGTGACGGCCGTGCCGTTGACGGTCACTGAGGTCACCGCGGCGCCCACCGGACCGTAGATCACCAGGTCGGTGGACACCTCGCCCTTGGCGAAGAACCTCCCAGGTGCGACGTACGGCGCCAGTCCCTCGACCTCGCCGGGGGTGAGGGTGTTGGTCAGTTTCGCCGTGGTGGAGAAGGTCGCGGCATCCTTCGCCGACGACGCCTGGCACTGGGTCGACGAGGCGGCGATATCGAGCTGCATGTAGTAGTCGAGCTTGCCTTCAGTGATGTCGTTGACGTACACGCCGGTGACGGTCTGCTCGGCATCGGTGGCTGGCAAGGTCCCGCTGACCTTGGTGCCGGCGATGACCTTGGCCTCGTCGGGATCGTTCGGCGCGAACATCAGCCGTCCTTCGTCGGCCGCGCGACCCAGCTCGGTCAGCAGGGCCTTGGGGTCGGGATGCCGGTCGATGAGCGCCTGGAACACCAGCCCGGCGGTGCCTGCAAAGAAATCGTCCTGGTCGGCGGGGTCGGGGAAGAGCGAGTACACGTCGCTGAGCAGCAGCTTGACCACGTTCTGGCTGGTCAGCTGCAGGCCGTCGCCGACGTCTACCGGTCCGGTGGCGTTCAGCAGATAGCCCAGGGCGACCGGGTCGAACGAGGCGACTCCGTCGACCGCGGTGCCGTAGGTCTCGGCCCAGAACGCCTGCACGATCTTCGAGGTCTCGGTGAAGTCGGGGCTGAGCGTGCTGTCCATCACGTAGCGGCCGATCTTGTCCCCGTACAGTGCCTTGGTCTGCGGGTCGAGGTCGATGACCGGGGTCTCGCGACCGTTCTGGAAGTCGCCCGATCCGGCCTGTCCGGTCAGCGAGATCTTGCCGTTCTCGGCGGTGAGGTAGGCGATCGCCGCCGGGTTTCCCCCCGTGCCGCGCGACTCGGCGTTGTTCTGGAAGATCAGCAGATAGTGCCGCGGGCCATCGGCGCCGAGCGCCTTCGGCAACAGGGTCAGCGCGGTCTGCGCAGGGTCGATGATCGGCGCGATCTTGTCGAGCGCGGCGTTGATCTTGTCGACCCCTCCGGCGACCGGGCCGATCAGGGCATCGCGGTCGATCGTCGCCATCTCCTTCTGCACCGCGTGGATGCTGGTGGCGGCACGGTCGACCTTCTGGGCGAGGTCTTGCAGTCGGGCCAGGTCGACGGCTCCGCCGGTGGGCACGATCGCCTCGACGCTCAGATCCGTGAGCGGCATGACAGCGTCTCGCACCAGAGCGTCGGCGGATGCGGCGGCGATGCGCACGCCCTTGAGGTTGGGGCCGGCCACGGGGACCCACTCGACGTTGCGCCACAGCGGGGTATCGGTGTGGTTCTTGGCCGAGGCCGTGAGCTCGGCGAGCTGCGCGGAGGCGCTCTTCGCGGTATCGGTGTCGCCCGCGAGCATGCTCTGCTGCACGGTGGCGACCAAAGGCATGGCCTTCTCCAGGTCGTCCTTTGCGGCGAACGCGTCATCGGCCAGCGCCTTGCCTGCGACGGCGATCCCGGCGGCGAGTGCGATGAGTACCAGCAGGATCGAGATGGGCACCCAGAAGCGGGCGCTCTTCAGCAGCGGCTTGCGGGTGCGCCGTCCGGAGTCGTCCGACTCGGCGCCGAACGTGTCGAAGTCGAACGGGTCGTCGGATGCAGCGGAATCGCCCTCGGCGGCAGCGCGCGCTTCACGGGCCTCTCGTCGAGTGGTCACCCGATGAGTCTATTGAGGGTTCCTGTCCGAATGCCGGGACGTCGTCACGAGAGGGTCAATCGCCTCGGTGGGCCTTCGATACGCGCAACCGTGACCTTGACATCGTTGATCTCCTTCGTGAGGTCGTCCTTGGTGACACGGAGCTCGGTGCGGAGTTCGGAGAATTCGGTGCGGAGTTCTGAGATGTCGGTTTTGAGTTCGGTGCGGAGTTCGCGCAGCTCGGTGCGGAGTTCTGAGATGTCGATCTTGAGTTCGGTGCGGAGTTCGGAGATGTCCGTTTTGAGTTCGGTGCGGAGTTCTGATATGTCGCTCTTGAGTTCGGTGCGGAGTTCGGAGATGTCCGATTTGATCTCGGTGCGTAAGCCCGAGATGTCCGTCTTGGTGGCTTCACCGAGCTTGTCGATGCGTTTGACGAGCCACGCGGTGCTGCCGGCGATGCACCCGCCGAGCGTCACCAGCAGGCTGGCCGTGCTGATGATGATCGCCATCGTCTCGGTGGACACGTACATACCTCCATTCTGTGCGCGTGGGTGCGGTATGCCAATGAATGTACGCAGAATCACCACCGGGTGCGGCCGGAATGCCGCGATCTGTGGAAAGGCTATAGAGGACCTGCGATGTGGAGAACGAGTGGCGAGTCAGGCGAGGTACGTGCGCAGTGACTTTCGCCAGTCGGCGGGGACGAAGCCGGATTGCTCGATCTTGGTCAGGTCGAGGACGCTGTTGCGCGGGCGGGGGGCCACGGCGCCCACGGCGTTCGCGTAGTAGTCGGTGGTGCTCACGCGCGTGACGCGGGCGGGATCGTGGCCGGTGAGGGTGAAGACCTCGTCAGCGACGTCGGCCCAGGACGCTGGCTCACCGCCGCCGGTGAGGTGGTAGGTGCCGTAGGGAGCGCCGGTGTCGAGCAGGTGCCGGATGCCGCGGGCGATGTCCGCGGTGAACGTGAGGCGCCCGACCTGGTCGTCGACCACGTTCGGGTCGATGCCGTGCTCGGCGAGGGACGCCATGGTGCGGACGAAGTTGCCGCCGTCGCCGATCACCCATGAGGTGCGCACGAGGTAGTGGCGCGGAGCCGTCGCCGCGGCGAGGTCGCCGGCGGCCTTGCTCTGTCCGTAGACACCGAGCGGGGCGAGACCGGTGTCCTCCGCGTACGCGCCCTCGGCGGCGCCGTCGTAGACGTAGTCGCTGGAGACGTGCACGAGGGTGATGCCGTTCTCGGCGGCGATGCCGGCGAGGGACGCCACAGCCGTAGCGTTCACGGCCCAGGCATCCGCTCGTCCCTCCGCGGTCTCGGCGGCGTCGACGGCGGTGTAGGCGGCGGCGTTGACGATCGTGCCGTAGTCGCGCCAGCGGCGGGCATCCTTCAGATCGCCGGCGCTGAGGTCGAGGTCCCCGCGAGTGGCGTACTCGACGTGTGCGGCATCGCCGAAGGACGCGCGCAGCGCCCTTCCGAGCTGCCCGTCCGCACCGATGACGAGGATCCTGCGGGGCACGATCGGAGTGACCTCGGCGAGCCGGGGATGCGTCCGATCCTTCTCGGAGAGGACGGCCGCATCGAGCGGGATCGGCCAGTCGACCGCGACGGTCTCGTCGGCGAGGTTCAGGAACGAGTACGAGGCATCCGGCGACCAGTGGTCGTTGACCAGATAGGTGTACGCGGTGC
>JBASAE010000370.1:0-6381 GCA_049654285.1 Microbacterium sp. | reverse complement strand
GTCTCGGACGGCTCGGCGTCGGATGCGGGGGTGCTGAACGTGCCGGGGAACGCCGTCTCCGCCTCGGCGAAGGCGGCGGCGTCCGCGTCCTCCACCGGCCGGTCCTGTCCGGCTGCTGCGGCGGCGGCCTCGGCGTCGGCGAGTCCTGCCTTGGCGCTGTCGAGAACGTCATCGACGTGCGGCTGCTCGGGCTGCGGAACTTCGGGATCGCTCATGGCGTTGCCTCTCGTCGTTTCAGGTGCAGTGCGAGGATAACGCGCCGGGGCCCGTGCGGCGCGGAGGCGAGCCGGACCGCCGCGGATCCCCTCAGGGAGCGATGTTGCGCAGCCCGTCGCCGACGAACTGCATCAGCGCCGGTCCCGCGGGCAGCGCGAGCCACAGCAGCGCACCGACCACGCCCGCGCAGAGCACCCCCGCGATCCAGCTGATCGCGAGGTTGCGCCCGCCCACCCGTGCCCCCATGTCGTCACGGTACTCCGCAGCACGGCTCCGCAGCCGTCCGCCACGCCCGAGCATCCTGCGACGCGGGTCGATACACTGGCGGCATGGCTAGCGACTCTTCCTTTGATATCGTCTCGAAAGTGGATCACCAGGAGGCCGAGAACGCCGTGAACCAGGCCCGCAAGGAGGTCGACCAGCGCTACGACTTCAAGGGCACCGACGCCTCCGTCGCGTGGAGCGGCGAGCAGATCCTCATCAAGGCCAACTCCGAGGAGCGCGCCAAGGCCGTCCTCGACGTGCTGCAGTCGAAGCTCATCAAGCGCGGCATCTCGCTGAAGAGCCTGGACTCGGGCGAGCCGTTCGCCAGCGGCAAGGAGTTCCGCATCGTCTCCTCCCTCAAGGACGGGATCTCGAGCGAGAACGCCAAGAAGATCGGCAAGATCATCCGCGACGAGGGCCCCAAGGGCGTGAAGTCGCAGATCCAGGGCGACGAGCTGCGCGTGCAGTCCAAGAGCCGTGACGACCTGCAGGCCGTCATCGCCCTGCTCAAGGGCAGCGACCTCGACATCGACCTGCAGTTCATCAACTACCGCTGACGAACTACCGCCGACGGCTCCCGGCGTCCCAGCCGGCGACCCAGCGGGCCAGACGGCGGTAGGCCTCCTCCCGGGCCTCATGGCGGGAGAGGAACACGTCGTGCAGCGCGCCCTCGATGCGCTCGACCGTGACCGAGGGGCCGAGCTTGAGAGCGGCGCGGGCGATGTCGTCGACCACGAGCACACTGTCGGCGGCGGTGAGCTCGTCCGACCAGCTGGTGGGGACCGCGGTGCGCGCCGAGAGCAGAACGCACACCGGCGCCTCGATGTGCGTTCCCGCAGCGATCACGGCATGGCCCGTGAGGATCGCGTTGAGCCAGCCGGCGTGCACCGCCATGGTCTGCTCGGGACGCCAGTCGAGATTCACCTCCACCGGGTCGTCGGGGTCAGCCGCCTCGCGCTGCGCGCGCGTGTAGAAGCCGAGGTCGAGCTGCGGAGCGCGCTCCAACGGGCGGTGCTTCGCCTGCAGCCCCACCAGTGGGGCGATCGTCTCTCGGCTGAGCCGCGGCAGCTGGAACTCCAGCCACGGGCTGTTCAGGATCAGCGCGTCCGCAGCCCCGGGATGCCGCGCCGCCCACAGGCTGAGGATCAGCCCGCCCGTGGAGTGCCCGAGCAGCACGAGGCGCCGTCGATCGGCATCCTCGTCGCGCCGTTCGCCCTGCATCGCCGCCAGCGCCGCCGCGATGTCCTCGTCGTATGAGGCGAGGTCGGCGATGTACCCGGGCGTCTGCCCCGGCCGCAGGCTGCGGCCGTACTTGCGCAGGTCGACGGCGAAGAACCGCGCTCCGCGCGACGTCCAGAACCGGGCCAGCCGCTTCTGGAAGAAGTAGTCCGACCAGCCGTGCACGTAGAGGACGTCGACATCGGCGAGGGGACGCGGGTCGCGGCCGAATCGCCACCACGGCGGCTCATCGGGCAGCGCCCGCACCAGTGTCGCGACCACGGGCCCTTCACCGTCGACCCCCAGGTCGAGCGTGCGCTGCAAGAACCCGTCGCCGAGGACATCCGGCGCCCACCCGTCTGCCCGCTCGCCCATGCGGCCAGCCTATCGACGCACGAGCCTGCTTCGACGGGGCTCAGTCGCGCGAGACCTGCACCATCTCGTCACGGTCGACCACCTTGACGCGGGCGCGGCCCTGGGGCGCACCGATCGCGATCTCGTGCGCGTCCAGCCGGTGCCAGCCGTCGAGATCGGTCCACAGCACATCGCGCTCCTGCAGCAGAGCGGGGATCGCGTCCTCGGACGGATCCTCGGGCTGCCACCACGAGCCCTGGTCGTTGATCAGATGCCGCACGGTCTCCATCGCATCCGATTTGGTGTGCCCGATCAGGCCCACCGGACCGCGCTTGATCCAGCCGGTCGCGTAGACGCCGGGGACGACGTCGTTCGAGCTGCGCGAGAGCACGCGGCCCTCGCGGTTGGGCAGGACGCCCAGCTTCTTGTCGAACGGGACCCCGGGCAGCGGCGAGCCGAAGTACCCGATCGCACGGTACACCGCCTGCATCGGGAGCTCGCGGAGCTCGCCGGTTCCGACCGCGCCACCGGCGCCATCCGACTTCGTGCGCTCGTAGACGAGGGCGGCGACCCGACCCTGATCGTCGGTGCGCACCTCGACGGGCCGCGCCCAGAAGTGCAGGTGCAGCCGACGCGAGGCCTCACCGCCGGCGTTGTTCGCCGAGGGCAGCTTCCGCCACGACTGCAGGACGCGGTCGATCACCATCACCTGCTTGTTGCTCGCGACGGCATCCTTCGAGGCCTCGTCGTAGTCGAAATCCTCGTCGTAGACGACCATGTCGACATCGCGCAGCTCGCCGAGCTCGCGCAGCTCGAGCGGGGTGAACTTCACCTGAGCGGGCCCACGACGGCCGAACACGTGCACATCGGTCACGGCACTCGCCTTCATGCCTTCGTACACGTTGGCCGGCACCTCGGTGACCAGCAGGTCGTCGGCGTGCTTGGCGAGCATGCGCGACACGTCGAGGGCGACGTTGCCGTTCCCGATCACCCCGACGGACGCGGCATCGAGAGGCCACTCGCGCGGGACGTCGGGATGCCCGTCGAACCAGCTCACGTAGTCGGCGGCGCCGTAGGCGCCGATCGCATCCATCCCCGGCACGTCCAGCAGAGCGTCGCGATGCGCGCCGGTCGCGAAGATGACGGCGTGATAGTGCCGCTTGAGGTCCTCGATCGTGAGGTCCTCGCCGAAGCGCACGTTGCCGAAGAGGCGGATGTCGCCGCGGTCGAGCACATCGCGCAGGGCGTTGATGATGCCCTTGATGCGCGGATGGTCGGGCGCCACCCCGTAACGGACCAGACCGTAGGGCGCGGGCAGCTGTTCGAACAGGTCGATCGACACGTCGAACTTGCGCTCGGCCTTCAACAGCAGGTCCGCGGCGTAGATGCCGGCCGGGCCTGCGCCGACGATCGCCAGCCTCAGCTTTGCCATGGGGAGTCCTTCCGTGCGGTCAGGTCGGGTGTGAGGAGGGGACGGATGCCGCGCGGGGGCGTCAGCTCGAGCGCTCGGCGAGCGTCTCGGCGAACCGCGTGAGCGCCTCGCGCACCGGCCCCTTCGGCAACGGTTCGAGCGCGCCGACGGCCTCGGCCGTCCACGAGCGCGCCAGTGCCAGGGTGCGCTGCGTCGCCGGGTGGTCGCGCAGCTCGGCGAGCGGGCCGTCGAGCAGGGCGGCGTCCGCCCCCTCGGCGATCAGGGCGACGCCGTCGTCGATGCGCTGCGCGAGGCCGTCTCCGGCGAAGTCCTGCTTCAGCAGGAGATAGGGCATGGTGGGGACCCCGGCGCGCAGATCGGTCCCGGGGACCTTCCCGGTGTCGTCGGGGTTCGCGGAGAGATCGATCACGTCGTCCAGCAGCTGGAACGCGACGCCGACCTTCTCGCCGTACACGCGCATCGGCTCTTCGTACTCGGCCGGGGCGTTCGAGAAGATCACGCCTCCCTGGGTGGCGGCCGCGATCAGCGATCCGGTCTTGTCGGCGAGCACCTGGATGTAGAACTCGATCGGGTCGTCGCCGGGCTGGGCGCCCACGGTCTCGTGCAGCTGCCCGAGCACGAGCCGCTCGAAGGTGTCCGCCTGCAGCCGGATCGCCCGGTCGCCGTAGTGCGACATGAGCTGGCTGGCTCGGGAGAACAGGATATCCCCGGTGAGGATCGCGACGTTGTTGCCCCACACCTCGTGCGCGGCGGGGACACCGCGACGCTTGTCCGCGCTGTCCATGACGTCGTCGTGGTACAGGGAGCCGAGGTGGGTGAGCTCGAGCGCCTTGGCGATGTCGATCACCGCGGGGATGTTGCCCTCCCCCAGCTGCGCGGCGAGCAGGGTCAGCACCGGACGGATGCGTTTGCCGCCCGCCTCGTAGAGATAGCGGCTCGCAGCGTCGGCCACGGAATCGGCGACCCGCAGGTCTTTGGCCAGCCCGCTCTCGACGAGGTCGAGGCCGTCTTCGATCTCCCGCGCCAGTCGACGGGCCGCAGGACCGAGGAACACGCGGTCGCTGAAGCCGAGACGGCTCGCGAGGCGCGAGCCCGAAGTGCCGGGGCTCGAAGTCACGCCCTCCAGCCTACCTGCGTGCGACCGGGGGTTCTCACCCGGGCTCTCAGGCCTGATTCCCCGACGTCTGCAGGGCGATCCGACACCGGCAGGGCGGATGCCCGCGAGGCGCCCTGCAAACGGGCATCCGACCTGCAGACGTCGCGGGTCGGGGTCTACCGCGGCGCGCGTGTCCCGCGGGTCGCGGTCACGCCTGCGGCTTGCGGCCGCGGTGCAGCGCGACGATGCCGAACGACAGGTTGCGCCAGGCCACGTCGATCCAGCCGGCCTCGCGCATCCACGCGGCGAGCGTGCGCTGGTCGGGCCATTCCCTGATCGACTCGTTGAGATAGTCGTAGGCGTCGCCGTTGGTGCCGGCGAGCCGTGCGACCCGGGGCAGCACCTGGGAGTTGTAGAAGCCGAAGAACCCGCGGAACAGCGGCTTCGGCGGCGTGGAGAACTCGTTGATCACCACACGCCCGCCCGGCCTGGTCACCCGGAACAGCTCGGCGAGCGCCTTCTTCGGATCCTGCACGTTGCGCAGGCTGTACGACATGGTGACGGCGTCGAACTCGTCGTCGCCGAACGGCAGGTCGGTGGCGTCGGCCTGCACGAACGTCAGGTTCGGGATGCCGCCGTGCCTGCGCTCGCCCTCGGCGAGCATGCCCGGCGAGAAGTCAGCCGCGACGACATCGGCACCGGATGCGGCGAGGGATGCCGAGGAGGATGCCGTGCCCGCGCCCAGGTCGAGGATGCGCTCGCCCTTCTTCGGCGCCACCGCCCGTGTCGTGGCAGCACGCCAGAGGGCGTCGTTGCCGACCGTCATCACGGTGTTGGTGCGGTCGTATCCCGCGGCGACCTGGTCGAACATGCCGCTGACGCGGGCCGGGTCCTTGCCCAGATCGGCACGGTTGGGCTCTGCGGCGGTCATCCCTCGAGTCTACGCGGCGGGCCCGCTCCCGTCCCGCCGATCGCGCCGCCACGGATGCCCGCAGATCGAGCGGTTCGGCGGGCGGGACCGGGGCGCGCCGCCCGGTATCCCGTCATCCGCCCCCGTGGCGGACGGAGGCCGATGCGTAGACTCGGCGGGTGAGCGATGCGCGACCGGCACCGGGCCAGGAGATGCTCTTCCAGTGGTACAAGTGGGACGGATCGCCGCACTGGCGCAGCGAATGCGTGTACCTCGGCGCTGACGCGTGGGGCGACTGGCTCGGCCAGCCGATCGGCTGGCCGAGCGAAAGGCCCGCGAAGTCGTTCGTGGCGGAGGGCCCGAACGTGACGCTCGTGCCGAGGGACGCCTCGGACTACTGCCTGACCGTGCACCGCCGGCATCCCCGCGCCATGCGGATCTACATCGACGTCGCCTGGGACGTGCGGTGGTCGGATGACGACCCGCTGCGGGCCACCGCGATCGACATGGACCTGGATGTCGTGCGACACCTCGACGAACGAGGCACCCGGGTCGTCGATCGCGACGAATGGGATGAGCATCGCGCACGATACGGCTACCCCGCCGAGCTCGTCGTCCGCCTCGAGGCGCTGGCCCTGGACCTGGAGCGCCGCGTGCGCGCCCAGGAGCCGCCGTTCGACGACGCGACCGGAGACGCCTGGCTCGATCGCCTCGACGCGCTCGGCCTCGACCGTCCGGCGGACTGAGGCACGGCACCGAGCGCGGACTCCCGGTTACCGGAGGACCGAACCCGCGGTGTGGGGATCGGGAGCACGGAGACGCAGGGGGACGGGCGGCGAAGATAGGCTGTTCGGGTGAGCACCCGACTGGTCGTGCAGACCCGTGAGATCG
>JBASAE010000369.1:0-3617 GCA_049654285.1 Microbacterium sp. | reverse complement strand
GCCGTCGACGACGTCGTGCCGGCCGATCCCACGATCACCCTGTGGTCGAATCGCGACGGCGCCGTGGTGACCGACGGGCAGGACGCCCTGGCCCGGATCGTCACCCAGGTCTCCTCGCCGGTGCGGTGGGACCTCTGCATGGCGGCCATGGAGGCGGCCGGCGTCGCCGGCTTCATCGAGGTCGCCCCGGCGGGCGCGCTCGTCGGCCTCGCCAAGCGCGGGCTGCGCGGTGTGCCGAACGTCGCGGTGAAGACCCCGGAAGACCTCGATGCGGCCGTCGCGCTGCTGAACGGAGAAGCAGCATGAGCGAGTGGAGCGAGACGAAGTGACCGTGCACCTGAACCAGGCCTCCGGGCCGGCCTACACCCGCATCTACGCCTACGGCGCGGCGCGCGGCGAGAACGCCGTGCCCAACGACGACCTGATCGGCCCGATCGACTCCAGCGACGAGTGGATCCGGCAGCGCACCGGCATCGTCACCCGCACCCGCGCCGTGCCGGGGACCGACGCGATCGACCTCTCGACCGCGGCCGGCCGGGAGGCCATCGAGAAGGCCGGCATCGCCCCCTCCGAGGTCGATCTGGTGATCGTGGCGACCATCAGCAACCCCAAGCAGACCCCGTCGGTCTCGGCGATCGTCGCCGACCGTGTCGGCGCGAACCCCGCAGCCGCCTACGACATCAACGCCGCCTGCGCCGGCTACGCCTATGCGATCGCCCAGGCGGACGCCCTGATCCGCGCCGGGGCGGCCCGCTACGCCCTCGTGATCGGGGCCGAGAAGCTCTCCGACATCGTCGACCCGACCGATCGCAGCATCTCCTTCCTGCTCGGCGACGGCGCGGGAGCCGCGATCGTCGGGCCGAGCGACACCCCGGCGATCTCGCCCGCGGTGTGGGGCTCGGACGGCAGCAACGCCGATGCCGTCGGCATGAACCACCGGCTCACGGAGTTCCGCGACGGCGCGGCTCCCTGGCCGACCCTGCGCCAGGAGGGCCCGAAGGTGTTCCGCTGGGCGGTGTGGGAGATGGCCAAGGTCGCCCGCGAGGCACTCGAGAAGGCCGGTGTCGAGGCATCCGACCTGGCAGCCTTCATCCCGCACCAGGCGAACATGCGCATCATCGACGAGTTCGCCAAGCAGTTGAAGCTGCCGGAGAGCACCGTGATCGCCCGTGACATCGAGACCACCGGCAACACCTCGGCGGCGTCGATCCCCCTCGCCACCCACCGCCTGCTGCAGGAGCACCCCGAGGTGTCGGGCGGGCTCGCCCTCCAGATCGGCTTCGGCGCCGGACTGGTGTTCGCCGCCCAGGTGGTCGTCCTCCCCTGAGAAGGGCGCGCCGCCTCCTAGACTGTTCCCCGGTTCCTAAACCACTCGAAGAAAGAGGAAAGAAATGGCTCTCACCAACGACGAGGTCCTCGCCGGCCTTGCTGAGCTGATCACCGACGAGACCGGCATCGACGCTTCCGAGGTCGCGCTGGAGAAGTCGTTCACCGACGACCTCGACATCGACTCGATCTCGATGATGACGATCGTCGTCAACGCCGAGGAGAAGTTCGGCGTCACCATCCCCGACGACGAGGTCAAGAACCTCAAGACGGTCGGCGACGCGGTGAGCTTCATCGTCGCGGGCGCCGAATAAGCCTCGTGGATGCCACCCCCGCAGCTTCGCGGGGTGTGGCATCCGCTTTCCCGACCCCCTCACGAAGGAACCATCCATGACCAAGCGCATCGTCGTCACCGGGATCGGCGCGACGTCCGCCCTCGGCGGCACCGCCCCGGAGAACTGGGCGAACCTGCTCGCCGGCGTCTCCGGCACGCACACGCTCACCCATGACTGGGTCTCGACGTACGAGCTCCCGGTCACGTTCGCCGCGGAGGCATCGGTCCGTCCCGAGGAGGTGCTGCCTCGCCATGAGGCGAAGCGTCTCGACCCCTCGGTGCAGTTCGCCATGATCGCGGCCAGGGAGGCCTGGGAGGACGCCGGCGCACCGGAGATCGCCCCCGAGCGCCTGGGCATCGACTGGGCCACCGGGATCGGCGGCCTGTGGACGCTGCTGGACGCCTGGGACACCCTGCGTGAGAAGGGCCCGCGCCGGGTCATGCCGCTGACGGTGCCGATGCTGATGCCGAACGCCGGTGCCGGGAACCTGTCCCTGCACTTCGGCGCGAAGGCGTTCGCCCGCACCGTGGTCAGCGCGTGCGCATCGAGCACGGAGTCGATCGCGAGCGCCTACCAGCACCTTCAGGACGACCTGGCCGACGTGATCATCGCCGGTGGCGCGGAGTCCGCCATCCACCCGATCACGATGGCCGCGTTCTCCTCCGCGCAGGCGCTGTCGCGTCGCAACGACGACCCCGAGCACGCCTCGCGCCCCGGAGCCCTCGACCGGGACGGCTTCGTCATGGGCGAGGGCGGTGCGGCCCTGGTCCTGGAGACCGAGGAGCACGCCAAGGCCCGCGGCGCCAGGATCTACGCCTACGTGGCCGGCGGGGGCGTGTCCGCCGACGCTCACCACATCACGGCGAACGACCCGTCCGGAGCCGGAGCCACCCGCGCGGTCGAGCAGGCGCTCGCCCAGGCCGGTGCCACCCCCGACGAGGTGACGCACATCAACGCGCACGCGACGTCGACCCCGGTCGGCGACCCCAACGAGTACGGCGCGCTCAAGGCCGTGTTCGGCGATCGGATCCACGAGATCCCGGTGTCGGCGACCAAGGCGTCCACCGGGCACCTGCTCGGTGGCACCGGCGCGCTCGAGGCGGTCTTCACGATCCTCGCCCTCCGCGACCGGGTCGCGCCGCCGACGATCAACATGACCGAGCCCGACCCGGCCGTGCCGTTCCGGCTCTCGACGGAGCCGCAGCCGCTCGGCGACGGACCCCAGCTCGCGATCAGCAACTCGTTCGGCTTCGGCGGGCACAACTCCGTGGTGGCGTTCCGCTCCTACGACGGCTGACCCGCCCACAGCGACGACGGAGCCCCCGCTTCCCCGCGGGGGCTCCTGTCATCTCTGCGGAGGATTCGCCTTCTCGATCCCCGGGCGTACTCACCGGGTCCCGTTACTCGCGCCTCCTCCGCACATCTTCCGGCTCCGGTCGGCCTCGTCCTCAGCCGACCTTGTGCAGCCACACCACGCGGGCGTCGTCGCCGGCGTGCCGGAACGGCTCGAGCTCCTCGTCCCATGCCGCGCCCAGTGCGACGTCGAGCTCACGCTGCAGCTCGACGGCGCTGCCCGCGGCGATCTCCATCGCGTAGCGGATGCGGTCCTCGCCGATCACCACGTTGCCGGCCGTGTCGGTCTGCGCATAGTGGATGCCGAGGTCGGGCGTGTGCAGCCAGCGGCCCCCGTCGCTGCGCGGCGTGGGGTCCTCGGTCACCTCGAAGCGCAGGTGCTCCCAGCCGCGGATCGCGGTCGCCAGGGCGGCACCGGTTCCTACCGGGCCCTCCCAGTAGAACTCGGCGCGGCGGGTGCCGTGCTGCACCGGCTGCTCGTTCCAGTCGAAGCTGACGGCACGACCGAGAGCGCGTCCCACCGCCCATTCGAGGTGCGGGCAGAGCGCGCGAGGCGCAGAGTGGACGAACACCACTCCGCGTGCGTATCCCGTCGCCATGATC
>JBASAE010000368.1:0-2653 GCA_049654285.1 Microbacterium sp. | reverse complement strand
GGCGCGTGCCGTAGCCGGAACGGTCGCCGCGCGGCGCACGGTCGTCGCGGCGGTCGTGATGCGGGGCCTCGCGCCGGCCATCGCTCGCCCGGTTGCGGATCGCACGGGCCTCGTCGCGTCCGGCCTTCTCCTGTGCACTCCAGCGCTGCTTCGGGGCGCCCTCGGCCTCGGCGCGGTAGCCGCGGTGCTTCGGCGAACGACTGCCGGGCTTCGACGCGTCGTACGAGGATCGGCGGTCAGCGGCATCCGACCGTTCGTCGCGACCCCCGGGGCGTCCACCGGCGTGCCGATCGTGGAACGAGGTCTTCTTCGCGTATCGCGGCTCGAAGTTGCGGGCCGGGCGGCCGCCCTTGGGCTTGTGGTTCTTGGGCACGGGGATCCTTCTGACTCGAGAACACGAGAACAGCGACCGCGTCGCGCACACTGCGCGACGGTCGTACCCGGGCATCCGTCGGCCGGGGGCCATTCCTGTGATGGTTCATCAACCATCGGCCCCTGGGCACACACACATTCAGAACACGTCCCGCTCATCGCGGGCAGCCCGAAGCCGACCCCTCCACCCTAGCGATCCCCGCCTGGGAATGCCCCGGGGCGGCGTCAGGCGAACCCCTCCATCGCGTGCGGCGCGTAGTGCTCCTCCAGCCGGCGGAGCTCCTCGTCGCTGAGCTCGACGTCGACTGCGGCCACGGCGTCGTCGAGGTGTCTCAGCTTCGTCGCGCCGACGATGGGGGAGGCGACCACGGGCTGATGCAGCACCCAGGCCAGTGCCACCTGGGCCGGCGTGAGTCCGCGCTCCTCCGCGATGGCGAGCACGGTCTCGACGATCCGGCGGTCCCCGGCCTCGTTCTGGTGATAGAGCGAGGGGGCGAGCGGGTCGGTCTCGAACCGGGCGGAGGGCGCGTCCCAGGGCCGTGTCAGCTTGCCCCGGGCCAGCGGGCTCCACGGCAGCGCGCCGACCCCCTGGTCGAGGCAGAACGGGTACATCTCGCGCTCGTCCTCACGGGTCAGCAGGTTGTACTGCGCCTGCATCGAGATGAACGGGGTCCAGCCGTGCATCCTGGCGGTGAACTGCGCCTTGGCGAACTGCCAGGCCCACATCGACGACGCCCCGAGGTAGCGCACCTTCCCGGCGCGCACGACGTCGTCCAGCGCTTCGAGCGTCTCCTCGATCGGCACGGCGCCGTCCCAGCGGTGGATCTGGTACAGGTCGATGTAGTCGGTGCCGAGCCTGCGCAGGCTGGCATCCACCTGCTCCAGGATGTGGCCGCGCGACAGACCGCGGCCGTTCGGCCCCTGCCGCATCGGGAAGAAGACCTTGGTCGCGATGACGACCTCCGAGCGGTCGGCGAAGTCGCCCAGCGCCTTCCCCACGATCTCCTCGCTGCGGCCGAGCGAGTAGCTGTTCGCGGTGTCGAACGAGGTGATGCCCGCTTCCAGCGCGCGACGGATGAAGTCGCGGCTCTCCTCCTCCCGGAGGGTCCAGCCGTGCGTGCCGACGTCGGGGTCGCCGTAGCTCATGCATCCGAGGGTGACCCTCGAGACCTGCAACCCGCTCGATCCGATGGACGTGTACTCCACGATCTCTCCGTTCCGTATCGCCGCGTGGGGGCGCACCCCATCCACCAACATATGGCCGACGGCCCGGGGCCACCACTGCGGGGCGTCATCGCCGTACGATGGCGGGATGACCTCCCCCACCGGCATCCAGCTCCTTCTGCGGCGCGGCGGCGTGACCGCGCAGATCGCCCAGGTCGGCGCCTCGCTGCGCCACCTCGCCGTCGGCGGTGTCGACGTCGTGCCCCCCTACCCCGAGGACCAGCCCACCCCGATGTGCTCGGGCGTCGTGCTCGCCCCGTGGCCGAACCGCATCCGCGACGGCGTCTGGCAGGACGGCGACACCGCCCGCGCCCTGGCGATCACCGAGCCGAAGCTGACCAACGCGAGCCACGGCCTGCTGCGGTACACCGCCTACGAGATCGCCGCCCAGACCGCCGACTCCGTCACCCTGCGCGCGATGATCGTGCCGCAGACCGGGTACCCGTACCTCGTGGAGACCTCGGTGGTCTACACCCTGACGGATGCCGGGATCGAGGTCGAGCACACGCTCCGAAATCGTTCGGGCGAGCCGGCCCCGGTCGCGCTCGGCACGCATCCCTTCGTCACGATCGGCGACGTCGATCCGCGCGACCTCGTGCTGCGGATCCCCGCTGAGACGTATCTCGAGACGGATGACCGGATGCTGCCGATCGGCGAGTCCCCGGTGTCCGGCGGCACCGACCTGCGCCAGGGCGCACGGCTCGGCGACGTCGAGCTCGACACGGCCTTCGCGACCGTGCTGCGCGACGGCGACGGACTGGTGCGCACCACGCTCACCGCGCCGGACGGACGGGTCGCGACCCTCTGGCAGGGCGAGGGCTTCGACTACGTGCAGGCGTTCACCACCGACCAGTACCCCGGGCAGGCCCGCGCCGTCGCGATCGAGCCGATGACCGCGCCCGCCGAGGCCTTCAACTCCGGTCGCGGCCTGCGTCGTCTCGCCCCCGGAGAGGCGTGGACGCTGCACTGGGGCATCCAGTTCACCGCCTGACCGGGCACGACCGCGCTCAGATCGCGATTCGCCGCATCACCGTGACGGCGTTCCGGTAGGGGCCGG
>JBASAE010000367.1:0-3556 GCA_049654285.1 Microbacterium sp. | reverse complement strand
GCCGCGCCGCCTCCTCGACGCGGTCCCGGCTCAAGACGCCGGTATGCAGCGCCGCCACGATCGCGTCGCGCACGGCGAGGAAGTCGCGTTCGTCCTGGTCGACGAGCATCGCGGGTCCGGGGTTGGTGGGATTCCCCACGCACAGCAGATCGGCACCGGCGACGAGCGCCTGCACGGCGCCGCCGCCCAGCCCGACGCTCTCCCTGATCGCGGCCATGTCGAGCGCGTCGGTGACGAGGACCCCGTCGAAGCCGTGCGCACGCAGCATTCCGAGCACGCGCGGATTGAGCGTCGCCGGCTGCTCGCCCCACTCGGGGACGACGATGTGCGCGGTCATGATCGCCCCCACCCCCGCCGAGACGGCGGCGGCGAACGGCGGCAGGTGGGTGCCGGCCATCTCGGCCGCGGTGAGCTCGACCCTTGGCAGGTCGTGGTGGGAGTCCAGCCGGGTGTCGCCGTGTCCCGGGTAGTGCTTCGCGCAGGCGGCCAGCCCCGCCCCCTGGATGCCCCGTACGGCGGCGGCGACGTGCCGAGACACGAGGGCCGGATCGGCGCCGAACGATCGCGTGCCGATCACCGGGTTGCGCGGGTCGGTGTTCACGTCGGCGACCGGCCCGAGCACGACATCGATGCCGAGCTCCGCACAGCGCCGGGCGATCTCCGCCCCGGTCGCCCGGGTGGCCGACTCGTCGTCCACGACGCCCAGCTGCGCGGGGCTCGGGAGCGTCGACCCGGTCTCCGTCTCGAGCCGGGTCACGCTGCCGCCCTCCTCGTCTAGGCCGATCAGGGCGAGCGGGGCGGAGCGCCGGATGTCGGCGCTGAGCGCGGCGACATCGCCGCGCAGGTTCTGGGCGAAGTACACCACGCCGGCGAGCCCGTCGGACAGCTCGCGCTGCAGCCATCCGGGAACCCTGTCCCCCAGGAAGCCGGGCCAGACCACGCCGTTCGCGAGGCGCCTGCGCTCATCGTCGTCCACGCTCAGCCCTTCGACGCCGTCCGATCGTCGAATCAGTGTACTGGCGCTCACTATGCTGAGCGCATGACCTCTTCCACGGCGCTGCTCACCGACCGCTACGAGCTGACCATGCTCGCCGGGTCGCTGCGAGACGGCACCGGATCGAGGCCGTGCGTGTTCGAGCTTTTCTCCCGCCGGCTGTCCGGAGGGCGGAGGTTCGGCGTCGTCGCCGGGACCGGACGCCTGCTCTCCCTGATCCGCGACTTCCGCTTCGGGGAGGACGAGCTGCGCTTCCTGCGCGACAACCGCGTGGTGGACGCCGCGACGCTGACGCACCTGGAGGGCTACCGCTTCGGCGGCACGATCCGCGGCTACCGCGAGGGCGAGCTGTACTTCCCGGGTTCCCCGATCCTCACCGTCGAGGGGACCTTCGCCGATGCCGTGGTGCTGGAGACCCTGGCGCTCAGCGTGCTGAACCACGACTCGGCGGTGGCCACCGCCGCCTCGCGCATGAGCATCGCGGCGGGTGAGCGTCCGCTCGCCGAGATGGGCTCGCGCCGCGCCGCGGAGCGTTCGGCGATCGCCGCCGCACGTGCCGCCTACATCGCGGGCTTCGGCGCCACCAGCAACCTCGAGGCCGGCCGGCTCTGGGGCATCCCCACGATGGGCACCGCCGCGCACGCATGGACGCTGCTGCACGACACCGAGGAGGACGCGTTCCGATCGCAGATCGACGCCCTCGGGCCGGACACCACGCTGCTGGTCGACACCTACGACATCCGGGCCGGAGTGGAGCTCGCGGTGCGCGTAGCCGGCACCTCGCTGGGCGGGGTGCGGATCGATTCCGGAGACCTGCCGATCGTCGCCGCAGAGGTGCGTGCCCAGCTCGACGAGCTGGGCGCCACGGGGACGAGGATCACCGTGACGAGCGATCTCGACGAGTACGCGATCGCCGCGCTGGCGGCGTCGCCGGTCGACGCGTACGGCGTCGGCACCTCCGTCGTCACCGGCTCGGGCTATCCCACCGCGAGCATGGTGTACAAGCTCGTGGCCAGGCAGGACGGTGCAGGTGGGTGGGTATCGGTCGCCAAGGCGTCCGCCGACAAGGCGTCGACGGGCGGGCGCAAGGCCGCCTTCCGCACGATCGAGCACGGCACGGCGACGGCCGAGACGATCGCCGTGTCCAGCGGCTTCGATCCGCTGGACGAGCCGGCCGAGCACCCCGACGCGCGCCCCCTGCAGGTGACGCTGATCGAGCGCGGCGAGATCGACTCCTCCTATGAGGGCGTCTCCGGCACGGCCGCCGCGCGGACGCACCACCTCCGCGTGCGCGAGGAGCTGCCGGTGCGTGCTCTCGCGCTCAGCAAGTCCGACCCGGCGATCCCGACCGTCTTCGTGTGATGCCGGCGGGCGCCCTCAGGCGACCATCGACTCGTAGATCTCCTTGCACGTGGGGCAGATGGGGAACTTCTCCGGATCGCGGCCCGGGGTCCACTTCTTGCCGCACAGCGCGCGGACAGGTTTGCCCGTGATCGCCGACTCGAGGATCTTGTCCTTCTTCACGTAGTGCGAGAAGCGCTCGTGGTCACCCGGCTCGAGATGCTCCTCGCGGAGGAGCTCTTCGAGTTCGCGATCGAGCGTTGCCACGCCACCCTGATCGGGGCTGTCCAGCGGAGTACTCATGGAGTGATTCTAGCCGCGCCGTCGCTCCCGTGGCCCTCATCCACAGCTCAGGTGGTCTCGGCGAACTCCATCAACCGCTCCCCGCCGCGCTCGAAGAGGAGACCGCCGATCGCCGCCCCTGCCGCGAGCACCAGCGCCCCCGTGCCGATGCCGACCCAGAACGCGGCCGGGCCGTACTGCTCTCCTTCGACCAGGGTGCGCAGGAACAGCCAGATCGCCGGGGCGCTCAGCAGCAGCGCCCCGAACAACGCGGCGGCGGCGCCGACCGAGCCGTACGACGATGTGCGCTGCGGCTGCTGGAACGGGCTGTCACCGGGACGCGACACGGCATAGGGCGCGGCCGCGGAGGCGATGCTCGAGGTGCCGAGCGCGGTGAGGAAGAGGCAGGCCACGACACCGGTGAAAGGCATCAGCAACGGCCAGTCGTCGGAGATCGCGAGGGTGACGGACACCGCGACGGCCAGCATCGGCAGGGCCAGCAGCACGACGGGGACCAGCCGGCCGAGTCGGTCGGGCACGCCGCGCACCCCGCTGGCGATGTGCACCCATACGGCGGTCGAGTCGTAGGCGATGTCGTTGTGCGGCAGCCAACCGAGGAACAGGGCGATCAAAGGCGCCGAGATCAACACCGCGACCGATGGGCGCACTCCGGCGACCAGGAGCGGCAGGACGGCGGCGACCCCTGCGATCGGCACCACGATGACGTTCACGATGTAGCGACGGTCTCGAAGCCAGTACACCAGGCTGCGTGCCGCGATCGCTCCGAACGCGTTCGACGGCAGCAGTGCGAACCAGCCGAGTCCGGAGCGCTCCCGCGCGGTGAACGGGCGCTCGGTGGTGGTGAGCAGACGCCCGACCAGCCAGCGCCAGAGCAGCCAGGCGCCCGCCGCCGTCAGCACGCCGACGATGCCGCTCAGC
>JBASAE010000366.1:0-8472 GCA_049654285.1 Microbacterium sp. | reverse complement strand
GGACAGTCCTCCTCGTGTCCCCCGACGCAGAAGACGCACGAGCCGCACGGGATGTTGGGCTTGACGACGACGGGTTCGCCGATGCGCCCGTGATCCACCCCGGGACCGACCGCGACGACCCTTCCTGCCGGATCGATGCCGGGAACCCGCGGGAGGGCGGCGTGCGCTCCGGGACCGACGCCCGCGATCACGTTCAGGTCGAGCTGGTTGACCCCGACGGTCTCCACCCGCACGGCCACCTCGCCCGGCCCGGGCACGGGCTCGGCGACATCCCGCACGATCAGCTCACGCAGGTCGTGACCGGTCAGCACCGCAGCGCGCATCCGCCGCATCCTCTCACTCCGTCGTGTCCATTCTTGCCAGCCTACCAGCCTTTGGATTCTGGATCCAAAGAACGGAGAGGCGTTGTCCTCCCCCGAGATCGCGCCACGAAACCGCACGCCCCCGCCGAGACCGCGAGGCTACGCCCCCGTCTCGGCGCGGGAGTGCGGTCTCGGCGGACATGCTCCGCAACCGCTACTCCGCCCGGCCGATCGGAGCCGACGGCGCGACCTCGGGCATGATCTCGGTCGCGATGAACTCGAGCTGCTCCATCAGGTGGCTCAGGTCGCGATAGATCGGCTTGAGGTCGACGTAGGTGACGCCGATCTGCGCCCACTGGTTCAGGCGGTCGATCCAGAACTGCTTGTCGCCGGCGATCGTGCGCAGGCGCATCTCCTCCGGCGTCTGGAAGTTCTTGCCGACGGCGTCCTGCACGAGGTTCACGGCGTCGTCGCCGTCGGGCGAGAACGACGCGAACAGGTTGATGCCGGTCTCGGTCGGCGCCGGGCGGCCGTGCGCCTCGAAGCGCTCCCGCAGCAGCGGCAGCTTCTGCTCGTACTCGTAGGGGTTGGGCTGGCTCGGCAGCCACACCCCGCCCAGACGCGCGGTGCGGTTGATGGCGGCGTCGGCACGACCGCCGACGAAGAACCGCGGATGCGGCTTCTGCACCGGCTTCGGGAAGATCGGCACATCGGTGAAGTCGACGTACTCGCCGTGGTAGCTGGCCAGCTCCTGCGTCCAGATCTCGACCCACGCGTCGAGGCACTCGTCCATCAGGTTGCCGCGGTGCTTGGGCATGCGGAACAGGTCGTACTGCGCCGCCGCGTGCGCACGATGCGTCTCGTTCACCAGGGCGGCGTCCTTCGACACCGTCCAGGGGCGTCCGACGCCGACGCCGACGGCGAGCCGCCCCTTCGACAGCACGTCGATCGTGGCGAGCTGCTTCGCGGCCAGGACCGGCTCGCGCACCGGCACGACCACGACCGTCGGCATGAGCTCGACGCGCTCGGTGATGGCGGCCAGGTAGGCCAGGGTCTCGAAGGCCTCATAGATGTCGCGGCGGTCACCGCCCTCGACCGGGATGGTCGATCCGGATGCGATGTACCAGCCGCCGTAGTGGATCTGGTCCGCGACGGCAAGACCGGCATAGCCGAGGCCTTCGGCGGCCTGCGCCACGTCGCGGATCGCGTCGGGCGACGCCGAGTAGTTGACGTGCGGGACGAGGACTGAGAACTTCACTGCGTACTACCTCCTTCGAGGGGGCGGGGGAAGGCGTGCCGCCCGCCCCCGCCTCCTGTTCCATGACAACCTGTGGTCACCAGCCGCCGCCGTCGCTGAGCAGATCGCCGGCGGCGTTGATCGTCTCGACGTACTCGTCGCGGTTCTCCAGCGACTCCCACACGAAGCGATCGTCCTTCAGTCCCTCGGTGTACGCCGCGATGTTGGTGGCGACCAGCCCCTTCGCACTGTCGAGCGTCTTCGTGGGCAGGCCCAGCCAGGGGACGGCCGTCGAGGCGTAGGCGGGGTCGGTGAGACGCTGTTCGATCCAGTCCGGGTCATACGCGTTCCACAGCGCCCAGATCATGGCCCCGGCGGGGTTCTGGGCGTCGGTGTTGACCCCGGCGTTCTGGGTGAACCCGGCGGAGTCGGCGAACGCCTTCACGGCCATGTTCGGGTTGTCCACGGTGAGCCAGGTGCCCAGCGCCATCGGCACGTCGCCCGAGGAGACGAGCCCCGAGGCGTCCGAGCTCAGCAACAGGGTCTCCGATGACTTGAGCGTGTCGATGAGCTCCGTCATCGCGTCCTTGCCCTGGGCCATGCCGATGCCGGAGAAGGCCTGCGACTCCCAGTCGGCCATCGTGATGCTGCGCTTGGGCCAGGTCCCGTCCACGAGGGCGTCCAGCGAGTCCGGGACCTTGGCCGGGTCGATCGCCTTGGTGTTGTACTGCAGCAGGTACCCGTTGACCGAGTCGGGGAAGGCCCCCTTGCCCACGCCGACGAGGAACTCCTTCGGCAGGCCGTAGCTGACCCAGTCGATGTCGGCGAAGTAGCCCTCGTCGAACATCTGCTTGTCGACGGTGAGCGTCCCGCCCATCACGTCCGTGGTCTCCGACGCCGTCGCGCGGGCCGCGACGATCGCGGAGGACCGCTCGTACGTGAGCCCCTGGGACTTGATCGTGAGGTCGGGCCACTTCTTGTTGAACGCCGCGACGACGGCCGGATCCTGCTCGTACCAGTCCCAGACGTTCACGACGCCGCCCGCCGTGGTCTTGGCCTTCTCGTACAGCTCGTCCATCGACTTCTCGATGATCGGCCAGTAGTCGGTGTAGAAGTTCTCGCACCGGGTGATCGGACCGATCTCCACGGCATCGCAGACGACCTCCTCAGCGCCCGGATCCTCCCTGCTCGAGTCGATGCCCGATGCCCCGGGGCCCGAGGAGCACGCCCCGAGCACCATCGTCATTCCGGCGAGCGCCGCGATCTTGCCGAGGGCTCGTCCACGCGTGTTCTGCATTTGCTGCCACATTCCTTCCGCTTCACCGCCATTGGTGTGCTCGATCGCCCGGGTTCCGCCGACCGAGCGGGGGTGCCGTCCGACCGCGATGTCGTCCGGCGAGATGTATTCGGGATACATCTTGCGCATTCGGTTCCATTATGTATACGGTATGGCCATCCTGCGCGTCAATGGTGCACGCTTCCCGAGGCCACTCCGGATCGGATCCGCCGCACTTTCGCATCGTCGATCGGATACGGGAGGCCGAGCATTTTCCGCAAACCTGAGGGCATGACCGTCGTCACCGTCGTGACGGTGACGGTCATGGCCATGCTCCTGCTCATGCCGCTGGGCATGATGTTCATCTCCGCGGTGCGCGGCCCCTATCTGCCGTTCGGCGTGCCGCAAGCGCAATGGACGCTGTCCAACTTCGCCGAGCTGCTCACCGTCGGCAGTCAGCTCGGCAGCACGCTCACGATGACGCTCGTCTTCGTGCTCGGCGCGACGACCGTGTCGATGACGATCGGCGGCGCACTCGCGTTCCTGTTCATCCGCACCGACGTCCCCGGCAAGCTCGTCATCGGCGTGCTCGCCCTGGCGCCGTTCGTGATGCCGCCGATCGTGCGCGCCCAGGCAATGTCGCTCATGCTGGCGCCGAAGACCGGCCTGCTCAACCAGCTCCTGCGTCTCTTCCCCTGGTGGTCGGGCGACACCGGCCCCATCGACCCGTTCGCCTTCGTCTCGGTCGTGATCGTGCAGGGCCTGCTCTCCGTCACCTTCCCGTTCATGATGCTCATCCCGATCTTCAAGAACATGGACGGCTCGCTCGAAGAGGCCGCCCGCACCGCCGGCGCCACGCCGCTGCGGGTGCTGAGCCGCATCACGATCCCGGTGCTCTGGCCCGCGATCTTCGGCGTCGCGGTGCTGGAGGGCATCTTCACCCTCGGCGCGCTCGAGGTGCCGCTGCTGTTCGGCCAGCAGAACGCCAGGGCCCTGTTCTCGCTCCAGGTGTACCGCCTGCTCACGCCGCAGGCCGGTGCCTTCCCCTCCTACGGCCTCGCCGCCGCCTACGGGGTGTTCTTCCTCGTCCTGACGCTCCTCATCTTCCAGCTCTACCGGTGGGCGATGAAGAACGCCGAGCGCCGTGCCTCGGTGACCGGGAAGGGGTATCGTCCGGGGATCATCTCGACGGGGAAGTGGAAGTACGTCTTCGTGGTGCTGTGCGCCCTCTACTTCATCCCGACCTCCATCCTGCCGGTGCTCGCGCTCGCCTGGCGCGCCTTCACGCCCTTCGCGATGGAGTTCAGCCCCTCGAACCTCCTCGAGCACTTCACGACGGACGCCTTCACGAAGGTGCTCGCCGACAACGAGTTCTGGGCGTCGCTGGGACGGACCCTGATCCTCACCCTGGGGGCGTCCACGATCTCGGTCGCCCTCGCCGTGGTCGCCGCCTACGTCGTGGCCCGCCGCAAGCGGGGCCTCGGCGCGACCGCGCTCGACATGCTGGCGTCGTCGTCCGTGGCCATCCCCTCCGCGATCGCCGGCTTCGCCGCCTTCCTCTTCTACATGGTCACCAACCCCGTGCTCGGCCTCAACGGCACGCTCCTGGCCCTGATGCTCACCTACGCGTACCGCGTCACCGTGTCGTACCGTCTGTCGTACGGCGCGATCCTGCAGATCGGCGGCGAGCTGGAGGAGGCCGCGGCCACGGCCGGCGCCACCCAGCTGGTGCGCCTGCGGCGCATCGTCGTCCCGCTGATCGCCCCGACCGCGCTGGCGACCTGGTTCGGCCTGGTGATCCTCAACGCCCACGAGTTCACGGTCGCCGCCTTCCTCGCGAAGCCCGCCACGCGCCCGTTGAGCCTGCTGCTCTACAACCGCATCGACCCCGGCTCCGGCATGATGTACGCGCCCGACCAGGGCGCGGCGATCGCGCTCATCTTCACGATCTTCGTCTTCGCACTGGGCTTCGGGCTGCGCTACCTCGTCGGCTGGTGGACGGCACGGGCCGCGAAGCGCCGCCGGGCCGCCCTCGACGGCAAGGACGCGGAGTCGCGCGAGGAAGAGCTGGAGGACGCCCTGTCCGATCCCACCAGGACGCTGGTCGCAGGCTAGACGAAGGAGCCCCATGACGAACGGATCCCCCGCAGACGGCACGACCACCGGCGCCGAGCTGAACGTGACCGGCCTGGAGAAGATCTTCACGACGGGAGGCCGCGAGGTGCGCGCCGTCGACGGCGTGAGCTACACGGTGCGTCCCGGCGAGTTCTTCACGCTGCTCGGCCCCTCCGGCTGCGGCAAGACCACGAGCCTGCGGATCGTCGCGGGCCTGGAGCACCTCACCGGCGGCACCGTCGCGATCGACGGCCGCACGCTCTCCAGCCCGACGCTGCGCGTGCCGCCCGAGAAGCGCGAGCTCGGCATGGTCTTCCAGCAGTACGCCGTCTGGCCGCACATGTCGGTGTTCAAGAACCTCGCCTTCCCGATGCAGATCTCCCCGACCAGGTACACCCGCGCGCAGATCTCGGACCGGGTGGAGGAGATGCTCGACATCGTGCAGCTCTCCGAGGCGATCCACCGTCCCGCGACCCAGCTCTCCGGCGGGCAGCAGCAGCGTCTCGCCCTCGCCCGCGCGCTCGTGTGCCGGCCCAAGCTGCTGCTCCTCGACGAGCCGCTCTCGAACCTCGACGCCCGGCTGCGCGATCGCATGAGGATGGAGCTGAAGCGCATCCAGAAGCAGGCCGGCGTGACGGCGATCTACGTGACGCACGACCAGGCAGAGGCGCTGAGCATGTCTGACCGGGTGGCCGTGATGCACCGCGGCGTCGTCGCCCAGGAGGGCACGCCGCGAGAGATCTACGAGTCCCCGGCCAACCCGTTCGTCGCGAAGTTCGTCGGCAACACGACACTGCTCGACGCCGAGGTGCTCGCCCTCGCCGAGGAGGGTCGGCAGGCGACGGTGCGCACGTCGCTCGGCGTCCTCACGGCGTCGAACGACGGCCACGAGCTCGCGGTGGGCGACAGGATGCAGGTGTCGATCCGTCCCGAGAACATCACGCTGTCCGCCGCGCAGCCGGGGGACGAGGGCCTGATCGGCACCGTCCGGCAGCTCGTCTACCTCGGGGACATGCTGCACGGCGTGGTCGAGGCCGGGCAGGGCAGCCTCACCGTCCGCGTCCACCCCTGGGACGCCGTCGTCCTGGACGGCACCGTGCGCATCGACATCCCCGCGCGCGCGTGCGTCATCGTCGCCGGCTGAGGAGGCGGGTCACCGGCTGACCCGGCGACCCGCCGACGTCACTCGGCGTCGGGCGCCGGCGGCGCGCTGTTGGCCAGGATCGCGGCCTTGACGGTGTCGAGGTGCTCGGTGAGGTTCTTCACGGCCTCCTCGGTGCGACCGGAGATGATCGGGAAGACGAGCTCGCGGTGATGCGAGTGGTCGTGCGCGTGGATGGGCCGCGCCACGTACTGGCGGCCGACGCTGTCGCGCAGGCGGTCGATGAGCCCCGTGAGCACGGCATTGCCCTCCGCGTCGTACATGACGTGGTAGAACTGCAGCAGCAGCTCGCGGAAGTTGTCCTCGGGATCGGGGGTGTCGAGCCGCATGGCGAGCTCGGTCAGCCGCCCGGCCCGATCGGGCGTCATGGTCTCGATCGAACGCCGCAGCGCGTGGGTCTCCAGCAGGAGGCGCAACTCGAAGGTCTGCTCCACGAGCTCGGGCGACAGGCTCCGCACCCGCGCCCCGCGCCGGGGCGCCGCCACGACCAGGCCGTCGGCCTCGAGCTGCCGCAGGGCGTCCCGCACCGGCACCCGGGAGATGCCCAGCTCGGCGGCCAGGGACTCCTGTCGCAGCACCAGCCCGTTCGCGAGCGCTCCGGTGAGGATGGCATCGCGCAGCACGACATACGTCTTCTCACCGACCGTGCCGTACACCCCGGAAGTGGATTCAAGAATGTCTTTCAGCGTGGGTTTGGATACAGGATGCCCCTCATGCAGATCTGGGTTTCGCGCCACGGGGGAATCGTACCGCAGCGCACGGTGCCATCAGGAGTTCCAGCGGGTGACCCGCGACTCGATGCGGGTCAGGATCGCGTAGACGATCACCGAGAGCGCGATGATCAGGATGATCACGGCGAACAGCTGCGGCATGTTGAACGTGTGGGAGGCCGTGGTGACGAGCTTCCCGATGCCGACGACGCCGATGATCACCTCGGCGCTCACGACGCCCTTGATGCCCTGCATGACCCCGATCCGGAGACCCGCGATCAGCGGCGAGACGGCACCGGGCAGCCGCACGTACCTGGTCCGGGTGCCGGCGCCCGCCCCGAAGGACGTCGCCATCTCCATGAGGTGCGGATGCGTCTCCTTCAGGGCCGCGGTCCAGGTGAGGATGACCGGTGCGATCGCGAACGAGATGGTCGTCACGATGCGCGTCGTCTCGCTGGTGCCCCAGATGAACGTGAACATCGGGATCAGCGCGATGTGCGGCGTCGAGAGGAACCCGTTGACGAACGGGAGCAGGCCCTCCTCGATCGTGGCGCTCGACGCCATCGCGGCGGCAATCGCCCCGGCGGCGACGAACGTGGCCAGCAGCCCGACCGCGAGCGTGAAGCCGGTCGTCCCCAGCGCGCTGAGCGAGCCGTCGGTCAGCAGCTTCCCGAGCTCGCGCCCGACGTCCGGGATCCGCGGCAGCCACATCGGCTGCCACACCTCGGAGACGACGATCCACAGCAGCAGCGCGACGAGGGCGCTCACGACATCGGCGCGACGCGCCAGCAGCCTACCGAGTGCGTGCATCTCGGCCACCTCCCTGCATCCGGCGCTGGACCCGCTGTTCCAGCATGCGGCCGAGCGTGGTGAGCAGGATGCCCTCCGCGGCCACGACCAGAGTCACCGCGTACAGGTCCGGCGCGGAGAAGGTCGACTTGAAGTCGAGCAGCAGGCCGCCCAGTCCCGCGGGGATGAGGACCAGCTCGACGATGATCATGCCTGAGATCGCCCGGCCGATGCCGATGCTGAGACCGGTGAAGATCACCGGGATCGCCGAGGGCAGGATGACCTCGAGCCAGGACTGACGGCGGGTCGCGCCGAACGCGGCCGCCATCTCGATGAGGTCCGCCTGCACCACGCGCACCGCCGCTCGGGCGTTGAGCGCGATCACCGGCAGCGTGAACAGCATCACCACCGCGACGCGGGCGCTGAGGGACAGGCCCAGCGCGACGATGACCACGGGGATCACCGCGACCATCGGGATGACCATCGCGATGTCCAGCCAGAACGACAGGGCCCGGTCGGCGACGCGGTTGCGGCCGATGAGGAATCCCAGCGCCAGGCCGAACACGACCGACAGCGGATACCCGATGAGCAGCGCGATGTTGCTCTGCCCCAGCGCGCTGACCAGCTCACCGCTGGCGAGCAGCTCGGGGAAGCTGCTCAGGGTCTGGGTCAGCGAGGGGACGAAGATGCCTCCCGATGACGCGCCGTACCACTGCCAGGCGACCAGCAGGAGTGCGAGCAGACCGGCCCGGATGGCCCAGACCGCGGCACGGTTTGCCGGACGACGTTCTCCCGGCACGCCTCCGGGGGGCCCGGAGAACAGGCTCCGGCGCGTGCCACGGGAGATCCCCGTGGCACGCGGCGGTGCCGACGTGAGATCG
>JBASAE010000365.1:0-8924 GCA_049654285.1 Microbacterium sp. | reverse complement strand
CCGCGGTGAGCGGAGCCTGGTGGCATCCGCTCACCGCGCAAGACTCTTCACAACTCAACACCTCACCCACCACATGTCATATAGCGGGCATGTGATCGAAAGGAACACAGAGTGCTCATTGCACAGCGTCCCACCCTTAACGAGGAAAAGCTCTCCGAGAACCGCAGCCGTTTCGTCATCGAGCCGCTCGAGCCCGGCTTCGGCTACACGATCGGCAACGCACTGCGTCGCAGCCTGCTGTCGTCGATCCCGGGAGCCGCGGTCACCACGATCCGCATCGACGGCGTGCTGCACGAGTTCAGCACCATCCCGGGTGTGAAGGAGGATGTCACCGAGATCATCCTCAACATCAAGCAGCTGGTCGTCTCGTCCGAGCGCGACGAGCCGATCACGGCGTACCTGCGCAAGACCGGCGCCGGCGAGGTCACGGCGGCCGACATCTCCGCTCCGGCTGGCGTCGAGGTGCACAACCCCGAGCTGGTCATCGCGACCCTGAACGACACCGCCCGGTTCGAGCTGGAGCTCACGATCGAGCGCGGCCGCGGCTACGTCTCGGCATCGCAGAACCGCAACGAGTACGCCGAGGCCGGGCAGATCCCGGTGGACTCGATCTACTCGCCGGTGCTCAAGGTCAGCTATCGCGTCGACGCCACCCGCGCCGGCGAGCGCACCGACTTCGACAAGCTCGTGCTCGACGTCGAGACCAAGAACGCGATCAGCCCCCGCGACGCCGTCGCATCGGCGGCGAAGACGCTCACCGAGCTGTTCGGCCTCGCCCGCGAGCTGAACACCGAGGCTGAGGGCATCGAGATCGGCCCGGCGCCGGTCGAGGCCGTGCTCTCCAGCGAGCTGTCGATGCCCATCGAGGACCTCGACCTCTCGGTGCGCTCGTACAACTGCCTCAAGCGCGAGGGCATCAACACCGTCGCGGAGCTGGTGGCCCTCTCCGAGACGCAGCTCATGAACATCCGCAATTTCGGACAGAAGTCGGTCGACGAGGTGCGCGACAAGCTCGTCTCGCTCGGACTGTCGCTGAAGGATTCGGTGCCCGGTTTCGACGGCGCCCACTTCTACGGCGGCTCCGAAGACGAGTCCTTCTGATACCCGACCTCTTTCCGACCAGGAGATAGACAACAATGCCCAAGCCCAACAAGGGACCCCGCCTCGGAGGCGGCCCCGCCCACGAGCGCCTGCTTCTCGCGAACCTCGCCGCTGCGCTGTTCACGCACAAGTCGATCAAGACGACCGAGACCAAGGCCAAGCGCCTGCGTCCCTACGCCGAGCGCCTGATCACCTTCGCGAAGCGCGGCGACCTGCACGCCCGTCGTCGGGTGCTGTCGGTCATCGGTGACAAGGAAGTCGTGCACGTGCTCTTCACCGAGATCGCACCGCTGGTCGCCGAGCGTGAGGGCGGCTACACCCGCATCACCAAGGTGGGCAACCGCAAGGGTGACAACGCGCCGATGGCCGTGATCGAGCTCGTGCTCGAGCCGGTCGCCCCGAAGAAGAAGGCGGCGAAGCCCGCCGCCAAGGCCGAGGCGCCGAAGGCCGAGGCGCCGAAGGCCGAGGAGGCTCCTGCTGAGGAGACCGCCGAGGTCGTCGAGGAGGCTCCCGTCGAGGAGGCCCCCGTCGAGGCTCCGGCCGAGGAGGCCGCTGCCGAGGAGAAGGCCGAGTAAGCTCCGCTTCCCGCACGAAGCCCGCCGCACCCGTTCCGGGTCGGCGGGCTTCGTCGTCCGTGGCGCCCTGTCCCCTGCGGGAAGCGCGACAGAGGAGCCTCGTCGGCTTCGGGCCACCGGACACTTGCGTCAGGCTCCCCTGGGCGCGGTGGGGGCGTGTTCCGCGTGTGCGGTGGGGGTATACGTCGGGCTACGGCGCTGCGGGCAAGGCGGGACTCTCACGGGCGCAGCGCCGCCGGGGCGGCCGCGGTCACTGCTGGGGAGGCGTCTGGCACCAGGAGGCGTCGAACCCGGTCAGCGTCGCGAGGGCGTCCCCGGCGCGCAGATCGAGCAGCCGGGTCTCGATCCGCTGCGGCAGCGGGAGCAGCAGGTGGTCGTAGGGGTTTCCGGCCAGTTTCGCCGCGATGGCCACCGCCGCGTACTGTCCGCTCGGGGAGGCGCACGCCTGCAGGATCGCATCCCCTGCGCCGACCTCGACCAGAGGCGTCGCCGTGCCGTCGTCGCCGACGCGGACGATGGCCTGACCGGTCGGCATCCCGTTCGGATCGCGCGCGGTGACGTGGCGCAGGGTCCCCCCGGGGTAGGGCGTGATCGTCGTCGGCGTTCCGTAGTCCGGTGCGGAGGCGGGCAGCGGCCGTTCCGACCCGCTTGCGAGATCGAGCTCGACCACGGTGCGGTCGGTGCGTTCCACGATCGCGGTGTAGGTGCCGCGGGAGATCCCGCGGATGCTCGAGGCGAGGCCGAGCGACTGCACTCCGCCGTCGCCGGAACGGTCGATGAGGGAGAGAGCGCTGTCGAAGTCGACGAACAGCACGGCGGAGCTGTCCGGAACGAACTGCCAGGCGAGGATGCTCACCTGGCGGCCGCCGACCTCGACGATCCGCGGGGTGTCGTCGCCGGACAGCTTCTGGGTGACGAGCACGCTCGCACGTCCCTTGCTCTCGCTGAGCTCGCGGTCAGAGTAGGTGTAGCCGACCAGCCCGCCCCGCTCGGACACCTGGATGCCGCGGACGTAGCCGATGCCGGGGAGGGGGAGCTCGCGCACGTGCTTCCCGTCGTGGTCCATCACCAGCAGCTTCGCGACGTCCTCCTCCTGGACGGCGACGACGAGCCGGTTCGACGTCGCCCGGAAGTCGATGATCTGCTCGGCGGAGAACACCGGCACGGCCTTCTCGCCGCGGACGTCGGTGCGGAGGATCTCGTCGTGCCCCGTCGCGTCGCGGTGCAGCAGGAGCAGGCGGGACGCGGGCGTCTCGAAGGAGGTGCCGAGGTCGGTCTGCGGGCCGCCGCCGGCCGCCGTCACCCCGGCCACCGTGACGGAGTAGGTCGTGGCGTCGTCGAGCGGGACCGTGAAGCGGATGCCGATGCTCCGGCCCGCGGCGTCCACCGTGAACGGGACCGCCGGGTCGACGGTCACCTGGGCCGGGTCGATCGCCGCGAGCGGCTGGTTCGCCGTGAGGATCACCCGACTCCCGCTGGATTCGATCGCGCCACGGGGGTCGGCTTGGACGCCGGCGACACGCGGCCCCTGGGCGAGGCTGGCGAAGCCGAGGACCGCGCAGACCACGGCGAGGCCTCCCAGGACCGCGGCCAGCCCGAGGCCGAAGCGAGGACGACGGCGGGAGGGGGGTGCGGGCGTCACGGGCGTCGACGGCGACTTCAGGGCATCCGACTTGCGAGGCGGCGTTTCTCGCGTCTCCGCCTCTCGCGTCGCCGCCTCTCGCGTATCCGCTTCCCGCGCTGCTGCTTCCCGCGTTGCCGCTTCCTGCGTTGCCGCTTCCTGCGTTGCCGCTTCCTGACCTGCCGCTTCCTGCGCTGCTGCCTCCCGGCCTGCTTCCCGCGCTGCCGCCTCGCGGATCGCCCGCAGCTCTGCTCGGGTCCGTGGGGCGGCGGAAGGCTCCGCGGACGGGGTGTCAGTACTCATAGGGGTCCCCGGGCTCGTCGATCCGCTCGACCGAGGCCGGAGCGACGTGCAGCGCGCCGTCGGCGTCCGCCTTCACCGTGCCGGTGATCCGCACCCACTGGCCGGTCCGGTACTCCCCGGCGTCGACCGTGACGGGCACGCTCGCGGGCTGCGCGTCGATCACGCAGTGCGTGATCACGAGACGCGTGAGGTTCACGCCGTCCCCGCCGGCCGGAGTGATGAATCCGGTCAGCGTCACGGCCGTCCCGTCGTAGGACGAGGTGTTCGTCGTGGTGGCGAACACGCTCGCCCAGTCGCCGAGCCCGAACGTCGTGGTGTCGGCCACGCCGAGCGCCACGTCATCGGCCCCGGCGAACAGCGCCGGGGACTCACCCGCCCGCGACATCGCAAGCTCGACCGAGAGCGAGGCCGGCGGCAGCACCAGCGACGCGACGACCACGCCGGAGGCGATCACCCCGCCGGTCACCGTCGCGGCCGCCGAGAGCGGCGACGGCGCGGCGTGGTCGTGTCCGTGGCCGTGGTCGTCCTCCGCGCCGAGGGGCAGCGCGCACGACCAGATCGCGCCGATGAGCGTCACGACGGCGGCGGCGCAGGCGAACCACACCGATCCGGGGCTGATGTAGAGCGTGAGCCGTCCGGTGACGCCGAGGCCGAGGGTGACGATCGCGAGCACCGTGGCGAGGCCGATGCCCAGCCAACGGGCGCCGAGGGCGCGGGCGGGCGAGGACGTCTGCTCATGCGGGTGGGAATGCTCAGACAAGGACGTTCACCCCGATCCCGATCGCGAAGGCGGAGAGCACGACGACGCCGACGATGCCGGCGAGCGTGCGGGTCGTGAACGTGGTCCGCATCAGCGCGAGCATCTTCACGTCGACGAGGGGGCCGACCAGCAGGAACGCGACCAACGCCCCCGAGGAGAACGTCGAGGCGAAGGACAGGGCGAAGAACGCGTCGACGTTCGAGCAGATCGCGACCGTCATGGCAAGGGCCATCATCGCGACGATCGACAGCACCGGATTCGAGCCGATCGCGAGGAGCACGTCGCGCGGCACCAGCACCTGGACGGCTCCGGCCAGCGCCGAGCCGATCACGAGCGGGGGCATCACGGCGCGCAGCTCGACGAGGAACTGCGTCAGGCTGCGACGCATCGGGGTGCCGTGCTCGTGGGTGACGCGTTCGCAGGTGTCGATGAAGCGCTGGGTGAGCACGGAGTCGGGCGAGGGGTGGCGGCTGTAGATCCATCCGATGAGGTTCGCGATCAGATAGCCGCCGACGAGACGGGCGACGAGGATGCCCCCGTCGAAGCCGAACGCGGCGTGCGTGGTGAGGATCACGATCGGGTTCACGATCGGCGCCGCGACCAGGAAGGCCAGGGTCTCCGCGGGGGCGAGGCCGCGCATCATGAGGCCTCGGGCGAAGGGCACGTTGCCGCATTCGCACACCGGGATGAGCATCCCGAGCAGGGAGAGCACGGCGCGGCGGGCGACGGGGCGCCTCGGCAGCCAGCGGTGGATCACGTCGGTCGGCAGCCACACCTGCACGACGATCGACAGGAGCACGCCGAGCACCACGAACGGCAGGGACTCGATGAGCACGCTCATCGCCAGCGTCAGACCGTCCTGCGCACGGTGCGGCAGGGACGCCGGGTAGAGCGTCGGCGCGAACCGGTCGATCAGGACGAGGCCCGCGACGATGGCCACGCCGAGCCCGACGCCCGCCCACGGCGAGCGGGGACGGCGCGCCGGAGGGCTCGCCTGCGGGCGGGGCGCCGACATCGTGCGGGATGCCGAAGAGGTCACGCGCCGATTCTAGATGGCGGAGCAGGCAGCATCCTGAGCAGGTCCGGGAAGGACGGGGCGGTCAGACGCGGGCGCGGAGGTCCTTCCGCAGGATCTTGCCGGCCGACGACTTCGGGATGACGTCGATGAACTCGACCAGACGCACCTTCTCGTGTGGCGCGACGCGCGAGGCGACGAACTCCATGACGCCTTCGGCCGAGAGGTCGGCATCCGCCTGGCGGACGACGAACGCCTTCGGCACCTCCTGGCCGTCGGCGTCGTTCGCACCGATCACCGCGGCATCCGCGATCTGCGGATGCTCCAGCAGCAGCGCCTCCAGCACCGCAGGGGCGACCTGGTAGCCCTTGTACTTGATGAGCTCCTTGAGGCGGTCGACGATGCGGAAGATGCCGTCGGCGGTCGCGTCAGGGCGGTTCAGGTACCCGGCCATGACCTGCGGGCCGCGGATCCACAGCTCGCCGGGTGCGCTGACGCCGTCCGCGGGCGGCACGACATCGGCGCCGGTCTCCGGGTCGACCAGGCGCGCCTCCGTGTTGGGCACCAGCGGGCCGATCGACGACTTGTCGACGTCGGTGCGCTCGGCGGGGATGAGGTTGGTGGCCGGGCTCGTCTCGGTCATGCCGTAGCCCTGCACGACCTCGCAGTCCAGCCGCTTCGCGACCGCGGCGGCGAGCGCGCCGTCCAGCGGGGCGGCCCCCGAGAAGATCACCCTGATCGCCGACAGGTCGTACTGGTCGACGATCGGATGCTTCGCCAGCGCGACGGCGATCGGCGGCGCCACGAACACCCATGTGGTGCGGTGCTCCTGGATGATGCGCAGGAACTCCACCAGGTCGAACTTGGGCATGGTGACCAGTCCCGCGCGCTTGAGCAGCGCGAAGTTCAGCAGCACGGTCATGCCGTAGATGTGGAAGAACGGCAGCACGGCCAGGACACGGTCGTCCGGGCCGACCGTCAGCATCTCGGCGGCCTGCGCGACGTTCGCGACCAGGTTGCGATGCGTGAGCATGACGCCCTTGGGCTTGCCGGTGGTGCCCGAGGAGTAGGGCAGCACGGCCAGGTGCGTCGCCGGGTCGAAGGAGACGTCGGGGGCGGCGTGGCCCTCGGCGAGCAGGTCGCGCAGGCTCGGGTGGCCCTCGGCGCCGTCCAGGACGACGATCCGGTCGTCGGGGATGCCGAGCCCGGCGGCGGCCGCCTTGGCGCCGGGGAGCAGAGGCGAGACGGTGAACAGCCACTCCGCCCCGGCGTCCGTCAGCTGGTTCGCGATCTCCTCCGGGCGGTACAGCGCGTTGATCGTGGTCGCCGTGGCGCCGGCGCGCAGGATGCCATGGAACACGGTCGCGAAGGCCGGGACGTTCGGGCAGAGCACGCCGATCGTGCTGCCGACGCCGAGCCCGCGGGCGGCGAGGGCCCCGGCGAGCAGGTCGATCTGGACGATGAGCTGGCGGTAGGTGGTCTCGGCGCCGGACATCCCGTCGACGATGGCGACCTTCTCGAGCTCGGCCTCGCTGAGATTCGCGAACAGGAACTCGTGGATCGAGACGTCGGGGATCTCGATGTCGGCGTAGGTGCTCTGGAACATGTGATCTCCTTCGATCAGAACGCAGCTGGATTCAGTTTCGCACATCATGGCACGCAGTCCTATCGTCGAATCGGGGTGCGCGGCCTCGGTAGGCTGGGACGGTGCAGGACGACCAGGCGATCACCCGAGAGCCGCGGGCGTACCTCGGATTCGTCCTCATCGGTCTGACGGCCGGGCTGCTCTCGGGGCTGTTCGGCGTCGGTGGCGGCACGGTCATCCTGCCGTTGCTCGTGCTGCTGCTGAAATACGATCAGCGCCGGGCCGCGGGCACCTCGCTCGCCGCGATCGTGCCCACCGCGCTGGTCGGTGTCGTCTCCTATGCGATGTCGGGGGCGGTCGCGTGGATCGCCGCCCTGATCCTCGCCGCCGGGGCCGTCTTCGGCGCGCAGATCGGCACCCGGCTGATGCCGAGGATCTCGCAGACGGCTCTGCGGTGGGGATTCGTCGCGTTTATCGGGATCGTGATCGTGAGTCTGTTCGTGGTCGTGCCCTCGCGGGACGCCGACTTCGTGCTGGGCTGGGTCAACGGCGTGGGGCTCCTGCTGGTGGGCGTCGCCATCGGGGTGATCGCGGGTCTGATCGGAGTGGGCGGCGGCGTCATCGTCGTGCCGGTGCTGATGCTCGTCTTCGGCACCAGCGACCTCGTTGCGAAGGGGACGTCGCTGATGATGATGATCCCCACGGCGATCTCCGGCAGCATCGGCAACCTCAGGCACGGCAACGTGGACCTGCTCGGCAGTGCGATCATCGGGATCTCGGCCTGCACGATGACCGCACTGGGGGCGTGGCTCGCGACGCTGATCGATCCCGCGCTGGGCAACATGCTCTTCGCCGCGTACGCATTCGCGATCGGGGTGCAGATGGCGGTCAAGGCGGTTCGCGGCACGAGCCGCGGTTGAGCCTGAGCCGGGCTCCCACGGGCGGAGGCCGCGGGACTCACGTCGGCGCTGCCTCCTCGGCCGCGACGTGCCTCGGGGAACGCTGCTCGAGCATCGCGGCGCAGCGCTCCATCGCGGCACTCGTGCGCTCGATGTCGCCGGTGATCGTGAGATCGAGGATCAGCCCGCGGTACATGGCGAGCGTCAGCCGGGCCATGATCTGTGCCTCCTTGATCGGGTATCCCTCGCGCAGCGCGACATCCTCGTAGAAGTCGGTCCAATACGACACGGCCGTCGACGAGACGTCGACGAACTTGGCCGGCTCCTCGAAGGAGCGCGCCACCAGGTGGAAGAAGATCTGCATGTGCGGGATCCGCACCACGTAGTACTCCCAGTTGTGCAGCAGCGCGACGCTGAGCTGTGTGAAGCGACGCCGTCCCCATTCCGCGGTGATCTCCTTGCGCATGAGCGCCTGGACGCGCGCGAGCAGCTCGTCCCGGGAGCCGAGGTGGTAGATGAGCATGCGGCTGCTCGTGCCGATGCCCTCGGCGAGCGAGGCGAGCGAGAAGCCCTCCAGTCCCTCTCGGTTGAGATAGTCCATGGCGCGTTCCAGCAGCTCGTTTGCGCGATCGCCTTTGACCATGTCGTCTTGCCCTGTTCGTCTGGATCTCATGTCACTGTATCGGTGGCGGTGCCCGTGGTCACTGCATCCGGCCGCTCGGCCGGGCGTGTCCACCGGCGCGGCTCCAGGCGAGGGCTCCTGTGATCCACACCGCGTCCGGTCGCTGGTAGACATCGAGCGGGTCGCCCGTCCACGCGACGAGGTCGGCAAGCTTGCCCGGCACCAGCGAGCCGATCCGGTCGTCGACGCCCAGCAGCCGTGCAGGGGTCAGCGTGATCGCCTCGAGCGCCCGGGTGCGGTCGAGGCCGTCGCGCACGGCGACGATCGTCTGAACGATGAGGTGCTGGATCGGCAGCACGGGATGGTCGGTGGAGATCGCGATGCGCACGCCGGCGGCGTCCAGGATCGCCGGGCCCCGCGTGGTCTTATGGGCGAGCTCGACC
>JBASAE010000364.1:0-2902 GCA_049654285.1 Microbacterium sp. | reverse complement strand
GCTGCTGACACGCCTGGGTGCTGCCGCCGCCGAAGAGCTGGCCGCTGCGCGCGACGGTCACCAGGGTGGTCGACTGCAGCAGCGCGAGGGCGATCGTCAGGTAGCGGGTGTACTGCGTGAGCTTGGTCTGCCCGGCCTGCCCCTCCTTGTAGAGGGTCTCGAAGTGCGGGATGACGACACGCAGCAGCTGCACGATGATCGTCGCCGTGATGTAGGGCATGACGCCGAGCGCGAAGATCGACAGCTTCAGCAGGGCGCCGCCGGAGAACAGGTTGACGAGCCCCAGGAGGCCCTCGGTGCCGGCGTTGTCGGCGAGGCACTGCTCGACGTTCGGGAAGTTCACGAACGGAGCGGGGACGTTCGACCCCAGGCGATACAAGGCGATGATCGCGAGGGTGAAGCCGATCTTCCGCCGCAGGTCCGGCGTGCGGATGATCCGCGCAATGGCGCTGAACAAGAGTTTTCCTCCTGAGTGGGGTGCCGGCCTAGAACCGAGGGCCGAAAGTCCAGGGTAACGCACAGGAGGGGCCGGAGAATCTCCGACCCCTCCTGTTGCTGGTCACCGGACGGTCACTTGATGGAGCCGCCGGCGGCCACGATCTTCTGCTCGGCGCTGCCCGAGACCTTGTCGACCGAGACCGTGAGCTTGACGGAGATGTCTCCCTCGCCCAGGACCTTGACCTTCTCGTTCTTGCGGACCGCGCCCTTGGCCACCAGGTCGGAGACGGTGACGTCGCCGCCCGACGGGTAGAGCTCGGCGAGCTTGGCCAGGTTCACGACCTGGTACTCGACGCGGAACGGGTTCTTGAACCCGCGCAGCTTCGGGGTGCGCATGTGCAGCGGCATCTGCCCACCCTCGAAGCCGAGGCGAACCGTGTTGCGGGCCTTGGTGCCCTTGGTGCCGCGACCGGCAGTCTTGCCCTTCGAGCCCTCACCGCGACCGACACGGGTCTTCGCGGTGTTGGCGCCGGGGACCGGACGCAGGTGGTGCACCTTCAGCACGCCGGGACGCGCCTCGGACTCCGCCTTCTTGGCCGGGGCCTTCTTCGCGGCAGGCTTCTTGGCGGCCTCGGCCTTGTCGGCCTTGGCGTCGCTCGCCGCAGCCTTGGCCGGAGCCTTCTCCGCAGCGGCCTTCTTGGCCGGGGCCTTCTTCTCAGCAGCCGGCTTCGCGGCGGCGGCCTTCTTCGGGGCCTTCTCGGCCTCGACGGCTTCGTTCTTCTCAGCCATTAGTCGATCTCCTCAACCTTCACCAGGTGAGCGACGGTGCGGACGTAGCCGCGCGTCTGCGAGTCGTCCGGGCGGACGACCGAGTCGCCGATCCGCTTCAGACCGAGCGAACGCAGCGTGTCGCGCTGGTTCTGCTTCTCGCTCACCTTGGACTTGACCTGTGTGACCTTGAGGCGCGCAGCCATCAGGCACCTACCTTCTCGGCGGCGGCAGCGGCGGCCTTCGCCTCGTTGCGGATGATGATCTCCGGAACGACGGCGTCGTAGTCCAGTCCGCGGCGCGCGGCCACGGCACGGGGCTCCTCGAGCGCCTGCAGGGCAGACACCGTCGCGTGCACGATGTTGATCGTGTTCGACGAGCCGAGCGACTTCGACAGGACGTCGTGGATGCCCGCGCACTCGAGCACGGCACGCACCGGGCCACCGGCGATGACACCGGTACCCGCAGCGGCCGGACGGAGCAGCACGACACCGGCGGCGGTCTCGCCCTGCACCGGGTGCGGGATGGTCGAGCCGACGCGCGGAACGCGGAAGAAGTTGCGCTTGGCCTCCTCGACGCCCTTCGAGATCGCCAGCGGGACCTCACGGGCCTTGCCGTAGCCGACGCCCACGAGGCCGTTGCCGTCGCCCACCACGACGAGCGCGGTGAAGCTGAAGCGGCGACCGCCCTTGACGACCTTCGACACGCGGTTGATGGTCACCACGCGCTCGAGGAACTGGTTGTCCCCACGGTCGCGCGAGTTGCGGTCGCGACCGCCCTGGTTGCGGTCACGGCCACCCCGGCCGCCCCGGCGCTCGTCGCGCTGGGGAGCCTCGGTGCCGGCCGCGTTCTCGGCGGCAGGCGCCTCGGTGGTCACTTCGTTCTCCTTGTTGTCACTCACAGTGCCAGCCCCCCTTCACGGGCGCCGTCGGCGATCGCCGCGACGCGACCCGCGTAGCGGTTGCCGCCACGGTCGAACACGACCTCGGAAACACCGGCGGCCTTCGCGCGCTCGGCGACCAGCTCGCCGACCTTGCGGGCCTTGGCGGTCTTGTCACCGTCGAGCGTGCGCAGCTCGGTCTCGAGCGTCGATGCGGATGCCACGGTGTGGCCCTTGCTGTCGTCGACGAGCTGCACGAACACGTGGCGCGCAGAACGGGTGACGACCAGCCGCGGACGTGCCTCGGTGCCGACGATCTTCTTGCGAAGACGGGCGTGACGACGCGCGCGGGCGTCGGACTTCGACTTCACAGCCATGGTTACTTACCAGCCTTTCCGGCCTTGCGACGCACGTTCTCGCCGGCGTACCGCACGCCCTTGCCCTTGTACGGCTCGGGCTTGCGGATCTTGCGGATGTTCGCGGCCGCCTCGCCGACGGCCTGCTTGTCGATGCCGCTCACGGTCACCTTGTTGGTGCCCTCGACCGTCAGCGTGATGCCGGCGGGCGGCTCCACCACGACGGGGTGCGAGAAGCCGAGGGCGAACTCGATCGAGGAGCCCTTCTGCTGGACGCGGTAACCGGTGCCGACGACCTCGAGGCCCTTGGTGTAGCCCTGCGTGACGCCGATGATGTTGTTGTTGATGAGGGTGCGGGTCAGGCCGTGCAGCGACCGCGACTCGCGCTCGTCGTCGGGACGGGAGACCAGAACCTGGTTCTCCTCGACCGCGACCTCGATGGGGCTGGCCACCTGAAGGG
>JBASAE010000363.1:0-7756 GCA_049654285.1 Microbacterium sp. | reverse complement strand
CATGCACGATGACCGCGCGGCGGCCTGTGCGACCGAACTCGGACAACAGGGTCCGCATGTCCAGCGGGGCGATCCACCGAAGATCGAGAACGGTCGCGTCGACGCCCTCGGCCAGGAGCAGGCGCTGGGCTTCGAGCGCGAGGTCGACGGCGGTGCCCCACGCGACGAGGAGGACGTCCGCGCCGGTGCCGTGCGATCGTGCGCCGCCGATCGGTTCCACGGCGGCATCCACGTCGACGATGCCCTTGGTGAGATAGCGACTGCGCGCCTCGATCATCACCACAGGATCGTCGGACGCGATGGCCGCCCGGGTCATGCTGAACGCATCTGCCGCGTTCGATGGCATGCCCACACGGATCCCGGGGATGTGCGCCAGCAGGGCCTCGATGCTCTGCGAGTGCTGCGCGCACGACCCTGGCGTTATCCCTTGCTGGGTCCGTATGACCAGTGGCGCCGACTGGCGCCCCTCCGAGACGTAGCGCACGTTCGATGCCTGATTGATGATCTGGTCGAACGCGACGAAGAGGAAGTCGCTCCACATGATCTCGACGATGGGCCTCATCCCCCCGATTCCCGCACCGACGGCAGCTCCGAGGATCGCGCTCTCCGAGATGGGCGTATCGAAGACGCGGGCATCGCCGAACCGTTTGCGAAGGTTCCGGGTGACGCCGAACGTGCCGCCCGGGATGGCGATGTCCTCCCCGAAAGTGACGGTTTCCGGGCGAGCTGCGAGCTCCAGTTCCAGTGCCCGGTTCACCGCGAGACCATAGGCGAGCTCACGGCCCTCGGTCGGCAGCGCCGCCGCCCCGGAACGGATCTCCGCATCTGCGTAGAGATGCTCACGGACGCCCGTGATGTCCGCCGACGGCTGCGAAAGCGCCTCTTCCACCGCCGCATCGACGGAGTCGGCGACCGCGCTCTCCAGGGCTGTCAGCTCATCGGGCGAGACCACACCCCGCCGGACGAGTTCGTCCGCCAGTCGCGCAAGCGGATCCCGCGCCTCATGCTCGGCCCGGTCCGATTCGGACCGGTAGTGCTGGATGTCCAGGTTGTAGTGTCCGAGCAGGCGAGGCACGCTCACCTCCAGGAAATACGGTCGCCCCTCCCGAACTGCCGCGACAGCCTCCCGCACGGCCGCGACGACGCCTTCGGCGTCGCTGCCGTCCACCCTCGCCGCGTCAAGTCCCATGGCCCGCACGCGGTCGTGCAACTGGGCTCCGGGAACCGTGTCTGCGATGGGAGTCATCTCCGACCATGCGTTGTTCTCGCAGATGAAAAGCACGGGAACGCTCCTCGCGCGGGCGAACACGAGCGCTTCGTGTGCGGCACCCTGGTTCGTTGCTCCGTCACCGATGGAGCAGACGGCGATCCCGCCCTCACCACGGTCGCGCAACGCCATCGCGACGCCGTTGGCGATCGGCATGGATCCCGCGACGATCGAGTTCTCCCCGATGAAGCCGTGCTCAGGGGCGCTCATGTGAGCCGAGCCGCCTCGGCCCCCGTTGACCCCTCCGGACCTGCCCATCATCTCCGCGAAGAAAGCTGCGAGCGGTACGCCTGAGGCCAGCGCCCAGCCGTGTCCCCGATATGTCGACAGGACGCGGTCACGCTCGTCGAGATGGGCGAGGACGACCGCGGGGACCACTTCCTGCCCGACACAAGGGTGCACGGAGCCCGCGATGTGGTTCTCCTTGTGCAGTGCGAGCACGCGCTCCTCTGCTGTCCGAATCGACCGCATGGTGCGGAACAGGTCGAGCAGATCCGTCGATCGCGAGAGTGCGGTGAACGGGGCAGCGGCATCCATGATTTCTCCTTCTCTGAGCACGCTGAATGCTGAATGGGGTGCGGTCGGCCGACCGACTACGTGATGAAGGCCGGGAGACTACGTGCCACGGTCGTCGAACCTCTTTCGAATCGCGTCTCCGAGGACGTTGAACGCGCAGATGAGAACCACCAGCCCGATCGCGGGATAGACCATGAGCCAGGGGGCGAACACCATCGAACCGACCGACTGCGCCAGCATGCTGCCGAAGTCGGCCTGCGGAGCCGCGACGCCCATCCCCAGGAAGCTCAGCGCGCTGTACGTGAGCAGCGAGGTGGACATGCTCAGCGCGACGAGAGTGATGAGCGGCGATGCGACATTGGGGAGGATGTGCCGAAAGAGGATGACGGGCGTCGGGACCTGACCGAGTCGGGCGGCGTCGACGTACTCCTTCTCCCGGACGCTCAGCACCTCCCCGCGCGCGACCCTCGCGAATCGTGGCGTGTAGACGATGCCCACGGCAAGGATGGCATTCGGCATGGACGGGCCCGCGATCGCCATGATCACGATGGCGAGGAGCAGCGCGGGGAACGCGAACACGACATCCATCGCCCGGCTGAAGACCACGTCTATCCACCCGCGGAAGTAGCCCGAGACGAGCCCGATCACGGTACCGGCGGATGCGGCGATGAACACCGATCCGAAGGCGACCGGGAACGAGATCCGTCCCGCGTCGACCACCCGGCTCAGGATGTCTCTCCCCAGCGCGTCGAGCCCGAAGGGATGAGCGGCCGACGGCTCGCCGTAAGGAACGCCTTGGCCCTGCTCGTTGGGGTGGAAGGGAAGGATGTCGCGCCCGAACACCGACACGATCAACACGATCACCAGCACACCGATGGCGATCCATCCTGACATCGGGAATCCGCCGGCTGCGGGACGAGTACGTGTGCGACGGAGGCGGACAACGGTCATTGCGAGACCTTCTGTCGAGGATCGAACACGGGATAGAGGAAGTCGACGATCGTGTTGACCGTCACGAAGATCGCCGCCAGCACGAGCGACTGAGCCATGATCGTCGTGAAGTCGCGTTCCTGTATCGCGGCCATCAACCCGCGACCGAGACCCGGCAGATTGAAGATGTTCTCGACGACGACGATGCCGCCCATGAGGATGCCGAACGTAAAGCCGATCTGAGTGAGGACCGGTGAGAACGCGTTCTTCAACGCGTGCTGGGAGAGGATCGCCCCGGATCCGACGCCTTTGGCCTTGGCAAAGGCCACGTACTCCTGCTTCAGGGCGACGTCCATCGACGTCCGCGTCATCTGCATGCTCATCGCCGAGATCGGCAGCGCGACCGAAAGCACCGGAAGCACCATTCCTGTCAGGTTCGCGACCGGGTCCACGGTGAACGGGGTGAATCCGAGCGATTGAAGTCCCGGTACGTACAACGAGGCGAGAAGAAGGAGCACGACGCCGACGACGAAGACGGGGATGGAGAAGAGCACCAGAAGGGATCCGCGGACCAGCGCGTCGAGCACGGGGTTCACCCGTGCGGAGGATATGACGCCGAACGTCACTCCGATGAGGGTGGACACGACGATGCTCAGCACGGTGACCTCGAGCGAAACCGGCACCTGCTGAGCAAGCGCGTCCGCGACCGGCCTCCCGCTGATGGGTGACGTGCCGAAATCGCCGCGGAGCACACCGCCCATCCAGGTCAGATACTGAACGATGAGCGGCGCGTTCAGACCGAGGCGTTCGCGGATCGCGTCGACGTCCGCAGCACTCGCGCCCTGACCCGCGATGATGGTGGCGATGTCACCCGGCGCGAGCTGACCCAGCACGAAGATGATGAGCGACACGCCGAAGAGCACGCCGACGAGCCCTACGACACGTGACAGCAGCACGCGGATCATGCCGTTGCTCCCGCCGCCGCGAGCTGCGCGACCGACACTTCGCCCGCGAAATGGCACGCCACCCTCCGCCCGTCGCCGAGTTCTCGCAGCGCGGGAACATCTGTGCGGCAGACCGCCTGGGCGACGGGGCAGCGGGTGTGGAAGACACATCCTGACGGCGGGTCAGCCGGGGACGGGACATCACCGGTGAGGAGGATGCGCTCACGACTGCGTTCGCGCCCCGGATCGGAGTAGGGGACCGCGGAACGGAGTGCGATGGAGTACGGGTGCGCGAGATCACGATCGAGCATTGCCGCCGGAACATCCTCCATGATGCGACCGAGATAGAGGACGATGACGCGGTCGGCGAGCATCTGCACAGCGGCCAGGTCGTGCGAGACGAAGATGTAGGTGAGCGAGAACCTCTCCTGGAGGTCTGCGAGCAGGTTCAGCACCTGAGCCTGCACGGAGACATCGAGAGCGCTGACGGCTTCATCGAGCACGATGACCTGCGGCTGCTGAATGATCGCCCGCGCGATCCCGACCCGCTGCTGCTGGCCGCCGGAGAGCTGACCGGGCAGTCGGTCTGCGAGGCTGCTTCGCAGACCGACGAGTTCCAGCGTCTCCAGCATCCGTCTTCGGGCCTCTACCTTCGAGCACGTCCGGAGAATCGGTTCCATGATCGCCGTGCCGACATTCAGCCGCGGGTTCAGGGAAGCACTGGGATCCTGGAACACCATCTGGACGCCTCGTAGCGCGTCGCGCGCCGCGGCATCCTTGCGTGTCGTGTCGGTGCCGAGAACGCGGATAGTCCCCGATGTCGCCGGCTGAAGCCCGACGACGGCGCGCACGACCGTGGATTTCCCGCTGCCGGACTCGCCGACGATGCCGAGTGTCGTGCCCACCGGGACGCGGAAGGACACTCCGTCCACCGCGCGAATGGTCACCCGCCCGAAGTTCCCCCGCCGTTGATGGAAGAGCACGCGGAGGTCGTCCACTTCGACGAGCGTCTTGAGATTACTGATGGAGGGCAAGATCCACCCCGCTCCCTCGATCTGCTGCATCTGCTGCCTTCCAGCAGCGCACCACGTGTCCTTTCCCCGCCGAGACGTCGACGAGGTGCTGTTCTTGGCTGCATCGTGCTTCTGCGAGTGGACATCGCTCGGCGAACCGGCACCCGGAGATGGCGACGGCGAGGTCCGGCGGCGTTCCCGGAATGGTCGGGAGCCGATCGGTGTCACCGCCCAGCTGCGGCATCGACTTCATCAACGCCGCCGTGTAAGGATGACGCGGCGCGGAGAAGACCTCGTCGACCGTCCCCACCTCGACGAGCTGTCCCGCATACATCACCGCAACGCGGTCGCAGATGTTCGCGACCACTCCCATGTTGTGGGTGATCAGCATGAGGGCGAGCCGCTTCTCCGCGCACAGGCGCCTCAGAAGGTCCAGAACCTGCGCCTGGATGGTGACGTCGAGTGCCGTCGTCGGCTCGTCCGCGATGAGCAGGCGCGGCGAGTTGATGACACCCGTCGCGATGACGACACGCTGCCGCATCCCGCCGGAGAACTCATGCGGATAAGAACGCTCGCGCACTTCCGGGTTCGCGATGCCGACCTGCCGCAGGACGGCGCGAGCCTTTTCCCGGAGCACGCGCCCCCGCCCTTTTCCGTGCACCCGCCCTGCCTCACGCACCTGCCATCCGATCCGGAAAGCGGGGTTGAGGCTCGACAGCGGGTTCTGGAACACCATCGCTACGGCATCTCCCCGAAGGCGTCGAAGTTCACGCGGCGAGGCCGTTGTGAGATCGACGCCTTCGAAGGAGATGCTTCCACCGCTGATCCGGCCGCGACCGCCGAGAAGGCCCATGATCGACTTCGCTGTGACGCTCTTGCCCGACCCCGATTCACCGACGATCCCCAACGATTCGCCTGGTGCGATCCGGAAGGAGACGCCGTCGACCACCGTCACCGGTCCTTGCCGCCCGGAAAATTCGACGTTCAGATCTCGGACCTCGAGCACCGCGTCCTGATCGGTAGCCTCTCGCACGACAGCCCTTCGTCAGTTCGTCTTGATGTGGAACAGGAATGTGCGGGTCATGCTCACGGGCGGCGTCGACGCATCCGTCACACCCGGGCCGTACGCAACACGCGCCTGTTCCGCAGCGAGAGAGATGTTCGGCCACGACAGCGTCGCCTGCTGCACCTGATAGTCCTGGATGAGCGAGATGTACTCCTCCTGGCTCGGAGCGGACAGGATCTTGCCCTCCACCCCTTCGAGCGCCGTCGGCGTGGCTCCGTGTCGGCCCGGCCGGATCTTCACGTACCAGAGCGGGTCCGCCTTGTAAGAGGTGAAGTTCGCGAGAAGCTCGAAGTCACCGCCGTTGAAGCGCTCCAGCCACGCAGCAAAATCGAGACTCTCGATCGTCACCCGGATGCCAGATTCTGCGAGCTGGCTCTGCACGACCTCTACCCAGCGCTTCTGCGCTTCAGAAGCAGTTCCATATGTCAGCAGCGACAGGTCGATCCCGTCCGCGAACCCGGCATCGGCGAGCAACTTCTTCGCGGCGTCCAGATCGCGTGAATAGTTCGGCAAGGTGGCGAGATCCGGTGCGATTCCGAGCGATGCGGGAATCTGCGCAGACGGCGCCCCCTCACCCAGCAGCGCGTTATCGACAATGGCCTTGCGGTCGATGGACAGCGCGATGGCATTGCGCACGCGGACATCGGCGAGAGCGGGATTCTTGTCGACGTTGATCTCCAGCTGCGAGACCGTGCCTCCGAGGATCGACTCCAGCTTGATCTGGCCGCCGGTGAGCGTGCGGGCCGACTCCGCGGTCGGGAACATCACGTCGATCTGTCCGTTGCGAAGCGCAGCGGTCTGCGCGGACTGTTCGGGCAGATAGACGATCCGCAGCGTCTCATTGGCGGGGGCATCGCCCCAGTAGCCGTCGAACGCCTCGAGATCGAGCTCCTGGTCGGGCTTGTACGCCACCATCTTGTACGGCCCGGTACCGATCATCTCGGTGGCGGGATCACCGGACTGCAGCGCCGTCTCGCTGAGGATCGCCGAGCCGACGGCGTAAGGGTCGCCGAGGTTGGTCAGGAAGCCGGCGTCGCGCTGCGACAGCACGAACTCGACGGTCTTCTCGTCGGTCGCGCGAACCTCCTTCAACGCCGCAAACCTGCTCGTCACGTAGGGAACGGCATCGTTCAGCAGACGCGTGAAGGATGCGACGACGTCGCCCGAGTCGAACGTGTCCCCGTTGTGGAACGTGACGCCCTCGCGGAGTACAAAGGTGTAGGTCAGTCCATCGTCGGACAGTGACCACGTTTCTGCGAGGGCGGGAAGGATCTCGCCGCTTTCCGTCGCCGTGACGAGGGTCTCATAGGCGAGCGCCCACGGATACCACGTCGCGACGACGTCGGACATGATCGGATCGAAGGTCTTCGGCGCGACGGATTCCGCGACGACGAGTTCGGTCGCGTGGGGTTCCGCTGCCGTATCTTCCGGCGTGGGGGATGCAGAGCAACCGGCGAGCACCAGCGAGCTGGCGATAGCCAAGACGAACGCCAGGCGCGCATGGGATCTGGTGGTGTTCATTTCATCACTTTCGCTTATTTCGAAATTGGTTACGAATTACACGAACTGCTCACCCAGCATGTCCTGAAGTCGATCCGGTGTCAACCCAGATCGACCCTCCGCCGACGCGAAGTATTCAACGGCCGTCACGACGAAGAGCGGGACCAGCTCGACGAGCTCATCCAGCTGGACGACCTCATGATCGGAGTGCGCCGTTGAGATGTCGGGCCCATAACCGACCACGGGGATCTTCGCCACCGTCGCGAAGTGAGCGGCGTTCGTCACCGCGGGACTGAGATCTCGATCCATCACCTCGCCGCGGACACGCTGATACGCACGATCCAGAGCCGAAACCACGGCAGCGCCTTCGTCGACGCGGTAGGCCTCAGCGATCGGATGCATGGTGAAGGCGGCATCGACGCCGGTGGCGTCCGCGAACGCTGACAGTCGCGCCTCCAGTCCGGACGAGACATCATCCAGCGACTCGACGGCGGAGTGGCGGCGGGTACCCCTCATGGTG